>NZ_APCR01000047.1:0-48377 GCF_000410635.1 Comamonas sp. B-9 | reverse complement strand
CCGATGACTTCCCCACGTTTCAGCAGCCCAACTGGCGGAGCCTGGCCAGCGGCGAGGACCCATCCTTTGGCGACGCCTTTCACGCCGCGCTGGCCGACCGACTGGGCCCCGCCTTTGTCAGCCCCACGGCGGCGCTACGCAGCTGGGTGCAGGCCATGAACCACTGGGAGCGCGCGGCGAGTCAGGCCATCGCTGGCGCCCGGGGCGCCGAGGATCAGGACATGGGCGTGATGTGGCAGCAGCTGGCGGGCGCGATGGCCCTGCGCCAGGCCTATGCCACGCCGCGCCCGCGCAAGTACCCGCGCATCTCCATCAGTGCCAAGCCCGATTTGCCGCTGCACCTGGACCTGCTGGCGCTGGAGTGGCCAAGCGCTGACCAATGCACCATCACCACCCAGCACCGCATGCTCCCCGTGGACGAGCCCGAGTCGACCGACACCCATGCGGGCGCGACCACGCGCGGGGAATTCTTCTCGAACCGCTGGCCCATCGTGGAGAGCCGCTTCACCTTGCTGCGCAAGGCCGGCCAGTGGCGCATCGACCGTTGGCAGCAGCGCTACCAGGGCAGCAGTACCTGGGACAGCCAGGTCCTTTAAGCCCGCACAGGCTGGGTCACCGGCCGGGTTGACTTGATCGCATCCACGGGTAGGGCCTGCGATCTACTACAGGTACAAGCGTAGGCCGAGTTCTAACGGGGTGGGATTGTTTGCGGTCAGAGCCAGACACCGGGTCGCGCGGGCGAGTATGCGTCGGGGCCTGGTCCGAAGGTGCCTTATTGGGTTTGTTGGGATTTGCGTGAGTCCGTTGCAGTCATTGCAAGAATCCGTCCTCGCAGGTCTGCACTATACCCTTGACGCACCCTGCGTAGACTTGCGACCATCCAACGCTACCAGAGCTTTGGCGAGCCGGAGGAAGCCCATCCCCTGCTGATCAAGATCGCATCGAATCAGAAATTTACCGTACTCAGGCTACGCCGATGCGATTTCGACCACTTTCTTTGGCCTGGTACAGCCCAATGTCTGCGCGCTGTATCAATGCAATGGGTTTGAGGTCTTGCTCAGGCACCATGGTGGCAACTCCGATGGAGACCGTCACTGTGGCATCGGCTACCGGTGTAACATGTGCAATGGCTAGTGCCTGGACTGCGCGGCGCACACTATTGGCGAGCGAGCATGCGCCGTCTTGCGAGGTATTGGGCAGAATGATAGCGAACTCTTCACCCCCATATCGGGCGACCAGATCACCGGAGCGCGAGCAGGATTGTGCAAGGACCTGGGCCACGCTGCGTAAGGTCTCGTCGCCCATCACATGGCCGAAATTGTCGTTATAGGATTTGAAAAAATCGACATCGATCATCAGTAGTGAGAGTTCAATTCTCTCTCGCCGTGCGCGTTTCCATTCCAGGTCCAGGTGCTCATCGAAATGCCGCCGGTTTGACAAGCCAGTCAAGCCGTCGAGCTTCGTCATACGCTGCAGCGCAAGATTGCTCTCCAGGAGTTGCTGTTGGCTCAGGCGCAAGGCTTGGTTCGCCAGGTCGCGTTGCTTCATCGCCAGATACGCTCGGGAGTGGTATCGGAGACGTGCTATCAGTTCCACAGCATCTGGCAGTTTCACGAGATAGTCATTAGCCCCCACTGCAAATGCCTGGCTCTTGATCTTCGGGTCTTCCCTGGATGACAGAACGATGATGGGCAGGTCGCGTAATTTCTGATTGTTGCGATATTGGCTCACCAAGTCCAGACCATCAACACCGGGCATCACCAGGTCTTGCAGGATGACGGTCGGCTGGATGTGTTCAGCCATTTCCATGGCTTTTTTCGGGTCTCCGCAGTAGTGGAAAGACACGCCGATCTCATGGCTCAGCATGCGCCGTACGGCCTCGCCGATGATCGCTTGGTCATCTACTAGTAAAACTTTGACTTCAAGCTCGCCAGGCTCCCCGGCAGAGGTGTTTTCATCCAGAGTTGGAATAGGAGTCATGAATTTCTCTTTACCGCCATCCAGCGGCATAGTTCGGCCAAGCGGTTGGCGATGCGGTCCAGAGCTAGGACTTCAGCTGCCGCATCTATTGCAACGGCGGCCTTGGGCATTCCCCACACCACGCTGCTGGACTGGTCTTGGGTAATGGTGGCAAAGCCTCGCTCGCGCATGGCCTTGAGCCCATCTGCCCCATCTCGCCCCATACCCGTTAGCAACACACCGATGGCATCACCTCGCCATTGCTCGGCAATGCTGTGAAAGAAAATGTCGATCGACGGACGGTAAATTTGCGCGTCAGGCTTGAGTGAATACTGCAGGTCACCGCGGCGGCTCACCGTCAAATGCTCATTGCGGCCAGCCAGCAAGACCACGCCGGTCTGCGGTATCTCACCAGCCTGAACCAGGCGTACCGGAAGCGTTGATTCCCGCGCCAACCATTCAGCCATGCCCGCAGAGAACTTGTCGTCCAGGTGCTGAACCAGTACCACGGCGGCGTCAAGATCTTTAGGCAGTTCACGCAGCAACTGGTTGAGTGTGGCGGGCCCACCAGCGGAGGCACCGATGGCAATCAGGCATGCGCGTTTCGCGCTGGTGCGCGTGGCTCGGTGGGTAACAGGCTGCGGGGGCGTGGCCAGCCAGGCGATGTTCTGGATCTTGCGCAGCAGCAGTGCTGGATTGAATGCGCTGTCGTTCGCCAATTCGGGCAGATGCACCACATCAAGGGCACCGTGGCCCAAGGCATTGAATGCCCATTCGGTATGGAGCTCGGTCGCCAGATCCAGCAGCAGCAAAGGGCATGGCGCCTCATTCATGACACGTTGCGAAAAGGCCACTCGATCAGCTGTGCCCAGTTGCAGCAGCAGTAGCTCAGGGGGCATGTCACGACACAGGCGCAAGGCTTGCGTCTCGTCTTGTGCCACCCAGTGGATGTCGTGCAGCGGCTCCAAAGCGTGTTCGAGGCGTTGCGCCAACTCAGGGGTGTTAACCATCAGTCCAAGCTTCATTCAACAGCCTCGCCGATCAGCATGTGTACAGCCTCTAGTAATGTTTCATCGTGAAAGCTCGACTTAGCAAGGTAGTAGTCGGCTCCCGCATCAAGGCCGCGTCTGCGGTCTTCCTCGCGGTCTTTGTAGGATACAACCACCACGGGCATGGACTGCAGTTGTGCGTCGCGTCTTACCAGGCCTACCAGCTCAATGCCATCCATGCGGGGCATGTCGATATCGGTCACCAGGAGGTCATATTTTTCTGCACGCAGAATGTTCCAGCCATCGATGCCATCCACGGCCACAGTCACCTCGTAACCGCGCCCAATGAGCAGCTTGCGCTCCAGCTCACGCACGGTCAGCGAGTCGTCCACCACCAATACGCGCTTGCGCCGCAGTGACGGCCCTTCAGACAACCGTGCAACCCTTTCGACTTGGCCTGCGCCCAAGAGCTTGTCAGCGGAGTTCAGCAAGTCATCCATATCCACGATAAGCACCGGACTGCCGTCATCGAGCAGGGCACCTGCCTCCACTCCGCGCAGCAGGCCTAGGCGGGAGTCGATGGGAACGACAGCCAGATTTTGCTCGCCAACAATCCTGTCTACCGCAATGGCAAGGCTTCGGTCGTGGTGCGGTATCAAAACCACTGGGAGCCCCAGCGGATCGGATTTGCCATGCGGCAGTTGTAAAAGCTGGTGGGCAGCGACCAGACCGATGGCGCGCTCACGTACCCAGATATGTTGCTGACCCTCCACCATGCTGATGGCGTCCGCCGGGATACGCAAAGTCTGCTCCACTTGCGCAAGCGGAAGCGCGTAGGCCTCACCGCTGATCTCCACCACCAAGCAGCGCAGCATTGACAAGGTCAGCGGCAGTTGCAGCTGGAACACTGTCCCTCGCCCCTGTTGCTGGCGGACGCGCACCGTACCGCGTAGTTGACGCAGCGTGTGCTGGACCACATCGAGGCCCACCCCACGGCCAGAGATCTCACTGACTTTCTCGTTCACGCTGAAACCCGGCAGGAACAGAAAAGCCAGCAATTCTTCCTCATGCATGTGCTGGGCCATCGTTTCTGTGGCCAGCTTGCGTGCGATGACCGCGGCGCGTACGCGAGCGAGGTCCACGCCTGCTCCATCGTCTTCCAGCTCAAGGACCAGGAGCCCAGCAGCATGCCGAGCCCGCAGTACCAAGTTGCCTTGTGCGGGCTTGCCGCTGGCCAACCGTTGTGCGGGGCTTTCAATGCCGTGGTCCACCGCATTGCGCAGTAACTGGATCAGTGGTGCTTCCAATGTCTCCAGTACGTCGCGATCTCCTTGTACCTCTTCGCCCTCCAGATTCAGCCATACCTCTTTGCCAAGACTGCGACTGAGCTCACGCACCATGCGCGCCTTGCCAGCCATCAGATCCGCGCAGGGTCGCATGCGCGATGCCAATACGGTGTCATAGATACGCTGGCTGCGCTGCTCAAAGGCCCAGCCAAAGCTGTCGAAAGCCGCTGTGTGTTGTTGCAACTGGCTTTTGGCTTCCAGCGTCCAGTGGTTCACATCGGATAGCAAGGCCTTGGCACGAGGCGGTAGCTCCTGTCCCAGCAGCGCATCGCGCAACCCATGCAGGGATCGATCAAGATGGTCTTGCAGGCGTTTGAGCTGTGCCAACTCTTGGCCCAGGGACTTGGTACGCTGTGCAGCCACCAGTGAGCGTCCCGCCAGATCGAGCAGATGGTCCAGGCGTTCGGCTGACACACGCAGGATACGGTCATGCAGTTCACCGGCGGGCTCGGGCTCGTTGGTCTCAATGGGGGAGACTTCTTCCGGCAAGGCCGGCGTGAAGTCCGGCATGGCATCGGGTGCCGGCGCATCTTGCTGCGTATCTTCTGCCAGGATTGCTTGCAGCGCAGGCAGCCCTTGCACGCTGATCCCTTCACTCAACTGCCTCAATGCGTCTGAAGCGCGTAGCAGGGCGTCGATGCGTGTGGTGCTCAGTCGGACCTTGCCGCTCTGGGCCCAGACTAGCAAGTCCTCCATCACATGGGCCAATGTCACAGCGACATCTAAGCCGACAATGCGTGCCGCACCTTTGAGTGAGTGCGCTGCACGCATGCAGGCCTCCAGCTGCGCGGGATCGGTAGGCTCACGCTCAAGTACCAGCAGGCATGAATCCATGACCTGGGTTTGTGCCTGCGCTTCTTGACGAAACAACTCCAGCATGGAGCTGTCTTTGTAGGCATCAAGGCTCATGGCTTGACCTTTGGTCCATACATCGCGAGATGTGCCAGCGGTGTTGCTTGTTGGATCATCTAAGGCTCCTGGACAAGGCTTGCAACAGGCGATCAGCATGGAGCACCGTGATGCTGTGCTGCCGCCACTGCATCACCGCAGAGGCTAGCTGGCTGACCGCAAGGCCACTGGCATGGCCCGTCTTTTGCAGCTTGGCAAGTGGAATCGCGTATATGCCTTCCACGGTCTGAACCTCCGTCACCAGTGGGCCACCAGGTGTGTCCAGTATCAGCATGTGGGGGCGGTCTTGCGGCGTGGTCTCGGTGGTCAGGCCCAATACCAGGTCAAGCGCCATACAGGGAACCAAGGTTCCCCGTACATTGCACAGTCCGCGCAGTGAACGGTTGCGGGGGTAAGGCAGTCCGTGAACGGGCACGGGCAACGATACTTCTAGCAAAAGCGTTGAAGGCAGAGCCAACCAGTTTTGCCCAATGCGAAAGATCAGGACTGACAGTGTCTGGCCATCAGCCAGCGGCTCAGGTTGCTGATTCTCCGCGAACGAAGCCTCGTCCACCGTCTCCAGATCCAGCTCATGCCGATCGAGCAGCAGAGCGGCAGCCTCGGCATAGCGTTCGCAGTTATGGCAATGAACATGCTGGACCAGCCTCTCGCAGGAGCGGTCGCCGCGAACACCAATGCGCTGCCAGCAGGCGTCAATAGCTGGGGGCTCTAGCGGGATATGGGGATCAGGACTTGCCGGCATCTTGGGTTTCTCTCTGCTTCAGCCGTTGCTGTAATCGTGCCGCACCGCTGTGGTCGCCTTGTGTCACCAGCAGGGCTGCCAGGTGTGCCAGGGCTCGGGTGTGGTAGGGCTCAAGGTAAAGCGCTTTGCGGTAGTGGCGCAGGGCAGCCTCGGCCTGGCCCGCACCGTCACATATCAAGCCCCACCAGAAGAACAACTCGGCGGTCGGCCCATGCAGGGTCAACTGCTGTGCGCAGGCAGTGAGCGCCTCTGCGCTGCGTCCCGCATTGGCGAGCTCGGTGATTTTGCGCATTCCAGCCGTTGCATCTCCCGTTGGCGGCGATTCACTTTTGGCAGCTGGTGAAGGCGCCATGGGGCGTACGGCCGAAGTGGCACGCAATGGCAAAGGCGAAGGCGCGCGCGGCGTGACCGCCGCAGGCAATATGGGGCGCGCTGGCACTGGGGGGCATGGCAGGGTGCGGCGGCGGAACGCGAAACTGTGTGCGGCATCCAGCGATTCGAAGCCTTGTTGGCTTAGAACGCCTGCTTCAGCTGGCCCAGTGAACAGCAGTCCGTCGGCGCGCAGCCAGCGTTTGAGATTGGTCAGCGCCCGCAACTGCGTAGGTCGGTCAAAGTAGATCAGCAGATTGCGACAAAATACGATGTCGTAGTCCGTCAGAGAAGGCTGCATGATGCTGCCGAGTATGTTCCCACACTGAAAGCGCACCACGGCGCGTAGCCTCTCATGGATGCGGTGGGAGCCATCCGCCTCACGTTGAAAATACCGCTCGCGGATGCCTGGATCATCGCCGCGAAAGGCATTCACGCCATATTGGCCAAGGGTCGCATGTTCTATGACGCGCTGACTGATGTCCAGCGCATCAATCTGAAATTCGTGCGCCGCAAAATCAGCATCGAACATGGCGATTGCCATGGAGTAGGGCTCTTCTCCGCTGGAGCATGGCAAGCTGAGCAAGCGCAAAGGTTGCCCGACAGGGAGCCGGCGTTGTAACGCTCTCGCTTGGGTGGTCAACAGCGAGAACGATTCAGGGTAGCGAAAAAACCAGGTCTCAGGAACCACCATGGTTTCGATCAGTGCGCGTTGCTCTGTCTGCGATTGGCGGATATGGCTCCAGTAGGCTTCTTCATCCATGGAGTTGGCCTTCAACCGTTGCCGCAGCGCGCGCTCGACTGCCCCTCGGCCCAGCGTACTCGCGTCGAGTCCGATAAGCGATCGCAAGAGGTGTTCCAGTCGTTCAATCATGCTAGCTTGCCCTGGGGCGGGAACAGCAACTGGACCATATCCGGTGGCAACAGCCCTTCAATGGAGATGTGCTGAATCATGTCGCCCAAGCCTTGCGCCTGAACGGCGCCCAGGTAGGCGCCTCCTGCATCCAGCCCCGTAGGCTGTTGTGCGGGGCTAGGCAGGCGCATCACCTGATTGGCCTTTTCAAGGATCAAGCCAAGGGATTGGGTCGACGAATAGTGCAGCAGCACCATGCGGGTGTTGATGCTATGCCGAGCCTTTTGCCCAAACACACGCTGGCAAAGATCCAGTACTGGAATGATCTCCCCGTGGTAGGACAGCAAACCAGCCACCCAGGCGGGGGCCTCCGGCACATGCTTGAGCCGTTGCAGGGGCATGATTTTGCGAACCACGCTGGCAGGCAAGGCGTAACGATCAGCGCCCAGGTTGAACAGCAGGTGCAACGGTGCAGGCTCCGTTGCTGGGGTCAATGCCACGATTAAACCTTGAAGCGGCTAACCCCGCTGCGCAGATTGTTGGCTACATCGCTCATGTTCTCAACTGCCATGCCGGCCTGGTGCAGTGACTCTACGGTTTGGCTACTGGCTTCGGTGAGTTGGCTCAAGGCCTGCTCAATTTGCTCGGCCCCGCTGGACTGAGTTTGCATGCCTTCACTGACCTGTTGCATCTGCGGGGCCAAAACCTGAATTTCGTGGATGATCTGTGACAGCTGGTCGCCAACTTGGGACATTTCAGTATTGCCGCGGCGCATCTCTTCGGAGAATTTTTCCATCCCCATTACGCCTGCAGACACGGCAGACTGAATTTCGCGCACCATCTGTTCAATATCGTAGGTGGCAACCGCAGTCTGGTCCGCCAGACGGCGTACTTCAGTGGCTACTACGCCAAATCCGCGGCCATATTCGCCCGCTTTCTCGGCTTCGATCGCAGCATTGAGAGACAGCAGATTGGTTTGGTCAGCGACTTTGACGATGGTGGTAACGACTTGATTGATGCCGCCAGCCTTTTCGTTAAGCAGGGCGAGTTTGGCATTGACCATTTCGGAGGCACTGGTCAACTCCTGCATTACCTCGGCCATGCGTACTACGCCTCGGTGGCCCGACCCGGCCAGCGCTGCAGTTTGCTCGGAGTGGGCCGAGACATCACCCATGGTGCGCACCAGCTCCCGAGAGGTCGCGGCAATCTGGCGCGAAGTTGCGCCAATTTCGCTGGTGGTCGCAGCCGTTTCCGTGACGGTGGCTTGTTGTTGCTTGGTGGTTGCAGCGATCTCAGTGATGGACGTTGTCAGCTGTACCGATGAACGCTGTGCTTGAACAACCAATTCGCGAAGCGAGGTGACCATGCCATTGAAGCCTGCCTCAATGGCAGCGAATTCATCGCTACGGTTCAGACTGAGCTTGCTCGAAAGGTCGCCCGTACCCAGCGTTTTCATGGCCGCCAAGGTTGCTTGAATAGGACGTAGTATTGAGCGGTGCAAGAGCAGACCGCAAATAATGGCCAGCACCAGAGCCAGCACCAGCGCACCGACTGCCAAGCGCTTGTTGGAGCTTGCGATTTCTTGAATCGTCTGCATGTCCTCCTCCACGGCATGTTGGTTCAAGTCAACGATGTTGCTGACCTGCTCCTGCGCCTTGCGCCATTGCGGCAGCATTTGCCCGCTGCGCAACTGCGCAGCTTCAGCGACCTGGCCACGCTCCAAAATTTCAACCAGCAGATGCGTATTTTTCTGATACGCCTCACGTGTAAGCGCGAACTCCGCGGTCGCATCGCGATCTTCCTGGCGGGTGATGGTGTTGAGGTATTTGGCGTAAACCTTGTCTAAACTGGCTTCGATCGCGCTCAACTGCGCCTTGTTTTCGGTGAGCACGTCGCTGCTGCGACCGGCATTCGCCTCCGCATCCCGAAGTAGGTTGAGCGTCTGGTAAAAATGGAGGGTCAAATCCTGGCGCATCTGGCCAGCGAATCCCATGCCCGCGAGGTCGGAGGAGAGAACGTCGGTAGCCCGCTCATGGTTCGAATCCGCACGCATATAAAAGGTGGCGGACATCCCGAACATCACCGCAATAATTAGTGCAAAGCTGGCGGATATCCGCTGGCTGACCGTTAGGCCCATCATCGTATGTCTTTCTATAAAACGTACTCAAATTGTATTGCTTTGTGAACTCCAAATCACATTTAATTACCGGGTATGCTGGTGCTGCCGAGCGCTGTTTGAGGCTGAAATCCAGCTAGGCTGTTGCGCTGCGCAGGCCGTTCTGCTCTCTGTAGATCCTTCGTAATCTCGCGAAAGTGCAAGCCAAAGATCCCTCTGCTTAATTGTTCTTTGTTCGCCTCAAATCTATAAAACAGGCGCAATGGATATGTGGCAAGGTACGGGATATATGGTAGGTAGATGATGGTATCTATCGTGCGAATCTGGTGATTGGCTGGCACCAGCAGTTCTGGCCTGACCCGGGACCGTCCAGCAGAAGCCCATCGAGTCCCCAAGGACCCTGCTGGCGTTGTGCAGACGCTCCAAGCGGTGTGTGTACGCATTGCTCCTTCATCGTTCGGGTTACGTGTTCGACCATGCCGTTTTGCTGCTCTTGAGCATCGTCCATCCACCTTGAAAAACATGGGCATGCTTTTGCCCGAAGCCCGAATGGGATGGCAAACCATGACTCTAGGTGGCTCGTTAGGGGAAATGGGGGACATTGGCGTCCGTTCGCATTCAAGCCCGCAACGTAGTGCCCACGCCATGCAAATCCTGGCTGCACTGCCGCAAATGCGCCTGCATCTGCGCGACTGGCAGCACCATCGGCTCCAGTGCATGGCTGCAGGTATCGACCGCTGCAGCCAAAGCCATCTCTAGCTGCTCGCGCACAGCATTTTGCAAAGTCGCGTAAAGGGCATCAGGGCCCACAGTAGCCGGTGGCCACCCCAGGGTCGCTGGTTCTGCTGGCAGCGCAGGCAGTGCATAGCCAGCGAGATGGCTGCGCAGCTGTTCCCTAATCTCACCTCGCACTAGCGCAGCAACCTCGGCAAACAGCAAGGGCAACCGATCCGCATACAGATCCAGCAACCCCGGCAGCGCAGGAATGGTCTGGCGCCACGCAGCGCGCAGCATGGCCGCCTTGCTGTGCTGCAGGCGCTCTTGCTCCTGGGCCAGGGCCAGCTGCAGGTGTTGCAGCTGGGGCCGCAGTTCGGCATCGATAGCGCCTTGTAGGTTTTCTTCCAGGTGGTGCAGCAGCACCTCGGCCGGTTTGCGCTGTTTGTAGGCTTGGGCGGGGGCCAGTACCTCGGCGATGGCGGTGTAGAGGCGCAGCAGGCCAGCGTCGGCCAGCGCGTCGGGGCCTGGCTGGTGGCGTGCGGCGTGGACGGAGATGGAGACAGGGCGCTTCAGCACCGACAGACCAATGCCCAGCTGGCGCAGTTTGTCCTGGGCGCGTGCCTGTACATCAGCCTCTTGCAGCGCGCGGTTGGCTGGGGTTTTGTTGCGCAGGCATTTTTGGATTTCGCCATCAACCTCGTCTTCTTCGATCAGGTCGCTGCGGGTGATGACCGGCAGCAGCGGTTTGTTGCGGCGCAGTTCGCGGGCGAGTTCGTCCAGCTCTTGCACCTGGCCGGGCGAGGTGGAGCTGCTGAGCCAGAGCAGGCCGTCGGCGCTTTCGGTAAAGCGCTGGGTGAGGGCGGCATTCTCGGGCGTGACGGAATGCAGGCCGGGGGTGTCCAGCAGCACCAGGCCGGTGCCCAGGCACAGGCCTTGCAGCCGGGCCGTTGTTTCGGTGGCGCCTTCGCGCAGCGGCTCGTCGCTTTCCACCACGGCCCCATTTGTCAGGTGAAAAAAGCGCAGGGGCTGGCCCTGCGCAGCAAAGCGCTCGGCCAGAAAGTTGCACAGCGAGCTTTTGCCGGCATTGAACTTGCCAAATACCAGCAGGATCACGCGCTGCTCAAAGTCTTGGGCCAGGCTGCGTGCGGGCTGCAGCGCAGACCATTGCTGTGCCCAGCGCGCCTGCAGATCCTGGCATTGCTGCTGGAGGGCCTGGGTTTGCTGGGCCAGCGGGTGGCTGGGCTGCAGGCCGGGTGTTGGTGCCAGGGCGCTGCCCAGGCCTTGTTGCAGCTGGGTTTGCCAGGCTTGCAGCTGTTGCAGTTGGGAATGCAGTTGCGCCAGCCCGGCCTGATGGTTGGCAGTGGTGGGCCCGGCGGCGCTGCCGCCCGCATGGGCCAGAAACTGCTGTTCGCCGGCCATGGCATTCATGCGCGGGTCTCCAGTGTTTCGAGGGCGCTAAAGGCAGCCAGGGCCTGGGCGCTGGCCTGTACCTGGGCTTCTTGGTGGCCAATGCGCTGCACCAGGGCCTGGCGGTCGGCGGACAGCTCAAAGTAGCGGGTGAAGGCCTGCGCCAGTGCACCGCGCCCGGCGGCTTCGCAAAACAGGCGGCGCAGGTCCTTGCGGTATTTCACCGAGACGCCCATGACGGCGACCATCACGCTGTCCAGACTCTTGACCTGGGTCTGTTGCTCCAGCGGCAGTTCCACCACGCCATGCTTGGTCAGGATGGCGCTGATGCTGATGCAGGCCTTGGAATAGGCGACCTGCAGGCGGTTGCGCTCGAGCTTGCCGGGCGTCATCTTGAACTGGTCGGCAAAGCTGTCGGGCGTGCGCGAATGGTCCGGTCCCGGCACATTGAGCACGGCCTGGATGTCGCGGCCAGTCTTGTCTTGCACGGCGGCCAGGTCGCTCGCAAAGCGCTGGCCTTGCGCTGCCTGCAGCTGGCGCAACTGGGCCAGGCTCTGCTGGCGCTCGGCATGCAGGGCCTGGAGCTGGCTGCGAATTTCTTGCAGCAGCAGCGCTTTCTCATGGCTGCGCGCCTGGGGCACCTGGGCGAGCGCGAGTTTGAGGGACTGCTGCAGCGCCGGGATGCCGCTTCTCTCCAGCAGCAGTTGTTTGGCGCCATCCACGCCCTGTCGGTAGCGGGTGGATGAGACGGCCAGCCACATCTGGCCGGCGGCTTGCGCTGCGATGGCGCCGTTCACCTGCTGCTGGGCGGCATCGTCGGCCAGCTGGTCAATCTGGGTGAGCACACACAGCGTCTGGCGCCGGGTGCGCTGGGAATCGGCGTGCAGTGCCTGCAGCAGACTGCGCTCGCGCGCATCGAGCTCGCCTTCCTTGGCGGCATGCACAAACAGGCGGATGTCGGACTCCAGCCAGGTGGCGCGGTGCGCGTGGTCGTCATCGGCCTGGTCCACATCGGCATCCAGCCCCGGCGCATCCAGCCAACGCACCTGCGCATGCACATGGCCGGACAGGGCCACGGTCTCGCGCCGGTCGGCCACGGCAAAGGTGGGGCTGCCGATCAGCTCATTGAGCAGGCGGCTTTTGCCGTGGTTGTACTTGCCCACCACGGTGACGACGGGCTGCAGGCCGCGCTCGGCCAGCACGCGCAGGCGCGCCAAGTCATGCCTGCGCTGGGGCAGCACGGCGCCAATGGCCTGCTCGGCGTGGCTGCGGGTATCGTTGAGGTTCATGGGGTTGGCCCTTGTTATCCGTTGCCGGGCTGCGGCATCAATCCAGGTGGATGCCGCGCTCCTTGATCAGCGTGCCCCAGCGCGCCAGCTCCTGCTGCAGGTGGGTAGCCAGCGCCTGGGGCGTGCTGCCAATGGGCTCGGCACCCACGCTTTCGAGCTTTTTGAGGGTATCGGGCTGCTGCATCGCGCCGTTGAGCACCTGGTTGAGCCGGGCCACCACCTGGGGCGGCGTGCCGGCGGGGGCAAACACCGCAAACCAGGGCGATACCTCGTAGCCGGGCAGGCCGGCTTCGGCGATCGTGGGCACACCGGGCAGTGCGGAGGAGCGCTTGGCAGTCGTCACGCCCAGCGCGCGCAGCTTGCCCGACTGGATATGCGGCCGCGCCGAGGTGATGCTGTCAAACATCAGATCGACCTGGCCGCCCAGCATGTCGGTAATGGCCGGGCCGCTGCCCTTGTAGGGCACATGCATCAGCTCCACGCCGGCGGTGGAGGCAAACACCTCGCCGGCCAGGTGGATGGAGGTGCCGTTGCCAGCGGATGCATAGCTGAGCTTGCCGGGGTTGCGGCGCGCATGGGCCAGCACATCCTGCACGGATTGGTCGGGGCTGCGGGCGGCATTGACCACCAGCACATTGGGCACCACGGCCAGCAGGCTGATGGGCGCAAAGTCCTTGACCGGGTCATAGGCCAGCTTGGCGTACAGCGCCGGGTTGGTGGCCATGCCGATCGAGGTGATCATGATGGTGTAGCCGTCGGCAGGCTGCTTGGCGACATAGTCAGCACCAATATTGCCGCCGGCGCCGGGCCGGTTCTCGATCACAAAGGGCTGGCCCAGCTCGCGTGCGGCGCGGTCGCCCAAGGTGCGGGCAATCACATCCATCGCGCCACCCGGCGGAAAGGGCACCACCCATTTGATGGGTTTGGCCGGCCAGGCGGCATCGGGTTGCGCCATCGCGGCGCCTGGCAGCGCCAGGGCTGCCAGCAGCAGGGCTAGGGTTCGCCGTTGCATCGTCATCTGCGTTTGCCTGTCTGCTTATCGGATGGAAGAGGGGTGCTTGGCCAGTGGCGTCACTCTGATCTGCATGTAGGGGAACAGCGGCAGCTGGCTCAGCGTGTTGTGCAGCTCGTCATGGCTGGCCACATCGAAGACGCTGTAGTTGGCGTACTCGCCCACCACGCGCCACAGGTGCGGCCATTGTCCCGATTCCTGCAGCTGCTGCGAATAGGCTTTTTCCGCAGCCTTGATGCGCGCGGCCTCTTCGGCGGGCAGGCTGGCGGGGATGTTGACGACCATATGGACAAGATAGAGCATGGTTTTTTCCTAAAGTGCGATCAGACGGCGGGGCGAACGGCAGCGGCGGAGACGCTGGGCGCCTCTTGCTTGCCACGGTAGTAAAGGATGAAGAAGCCGATGGCGAGCGCCGCCACCAGGCCGGGCACGGCAAATACCAGGAAGTTCATCTGCAGCGGCAGCGCTGCGGCCATCAGCCAGCCGCCCAGCAGCGGGCCCACAATGGCACCGGTGCGCCCCACACCCGAGGCCCAGCCCAGGCCGGTGGAGCGGATGGCCTGCGGGTAGAACTGCGCCGTGTTGGCATACAGCAGGATCTGCGTGCCGATGGTGGTGGCGCCGGCAATGGCGATCAGCAGGTAGAGCACCGGCATGGGGCTGTTGAAGCCCAGCAGCGCGATGGCGACGGTGCCCAGCGCAAAGAAGGCCAGCACCACCTTGGGCAGGCTGAAGCGGTCACCCAGCCAGCCGCCAGCAATGGCGCCGACCACGCCGCCAAAGTTCAGCATCAGCAGGAACGACAAGCTCGATCCCAGGCTGTAGCCGGCGGTGGCCATCAGCTTGGGCAGCCAGGAGCCCAGCGCATACACCATCAGCAGGCAGCAGAAGAAGGACAGCCAGATCATGAAGGTGCCCATCGCGCGGCCCTTGAGGAACAGATCAAGCATGGGCACGCCGGCGCCTTTGGCCTCGGTCTGCAGCAGCTGCACATCGCTGCCCATGGCCACATCGGGTGCAACCTGCGACAGCATCTGCCGCGCCTTGGCCTGCTGGCCCTGGCGCAGCAAAAAGCCCACCGACTCGGGCAGCTTCCACAAGATCAGCGGCAGCAGCACCAGCGGCAGGGCTGCGGCAAAGAACATGGACTGCCAGCCAAAGCGCGGCAGCATGTAGATGCCCAGGCCCGCGCAGAGCACGCCGCCCAGCGAATAGCCGCTGAACATCAGCGCCACCAGGGTGCTGCGGGCGCGCTTGGGGGCGTACTCGTTGATGAGGGCCACGGCATTGGGCATCAGGCCGCCGCAGCCCAGGCCGGCGATAAAGCGGAAGATGCCAAACTCGGTGGGCGAGGTGGCAAAGCCGCTCATGAAGGTGGCAATGCTGAACAGCACAAAGCTGATGGCCACGCCTTTTTTGCGGCCGATGCGGTCGGCCAGCGGGCCAAAGATGAAGGCGCCAAACATCATGCCGAACAGCGCATAACTGCCCAAGGCGCCGGCCTGCACGGGTGAGAGGCTCCACTCCTTCATCAGCACGGGCAGCACGGCGCCGTAGATGAACAGGTCATAGCCATCAAACACCAGCAGCAAGCCGCATAGCAGGGTGACCATCCAGTGGAAGCGCGTAAAGCGGGCGTTGTCTATGACCTGGTTGACGTCCAAGGTTTTCATCTCTGTCTCCTTTTATAAGGGCTGGGTTGTTCAGCCCGGTTTGGCTTCATGGGCCGGTATCACTGCAATGGCCTTGATCTCCACGATGTAGCCGGGCGCGCCGCCCAGCATGTGTGCGCCCACCGCTGTCCAGGCGGGAAGCGGGTGGCTGTGCAAAAAGCGGTTGCGCACCTGCATGAACAAGGGCAGGTCGCGCATGTCGGTGTGAAAGCTGGTCAGATCAACCACATCGGCCAAGCTGGCGCCTGCAGCCTCCAGCACCAGCTGCAGGTTGGCAAAGGCCTGCGTGATCTGGGCTTCACGGTCCTCGACCAGCTGCAGGTCGGGCCTGCGGCCGATCTGGCCGGACACATAGACGGTGTGGCCGACACGGATGGCCGGGGCGTAGCCGATCTTTTCGTACACCGCCTCCATGCCGGGCGGAACAATGGCTTGGCGATCAGTCATGGTGTCTCCTGGGCCCGCGCATCGCTGCAGCTTTGCGGTGCTGCGCTGGCGCGGGCTGTTCTTTTATGTATGGGTAGGGAGGTTGGCGGTGGGTGCGCTCAGCCGTTGTCGCCACCGGCCACGGGCAGCACCGCACCGGTGATGTAGGCCGCCTCGTCGGAGGCCAGAAACAGGATTGGGCCGACCTGGTCATCCAAGCTGCCGTAGCGTTTGAAGTAGTTGGACTCGGTCACCTGCTGCACGGCCTCGCGCATCCAGCTTTGCTCCTGCGGGCTGTCGCCCGCGGCATTGCGCGGCACACGCCGGGGCGGCGCATGGGTGCCGCCAGGGGCCGAGGCGACGACGCGGATGTTCTGCGGCGCGTATTCCATCGCCAGCGATTGCGTCAAGGCATTGACCCCGCCCTTGGCGGCCGAGTACGGCACCCGGCGAATGCCGCGCGTGGCGTTGGACGACACATTGACGATGGTGCCGCCGCCGCGTGCCAGCAGATGCGGCAGCACGGCATGGCAGGCATAGAGGGTGGGCATCAGCGAGCGGCGGATTTCTGCATCGATCTGCGCGGGCTCGAACTCGGCAAAAGGGCGCATGCGGATCGCGCCGCCCACGCCGTTGATGAGGATGTCGATACCGCCAAACAGCTCGGCGGCCCGGGCCATCGCGGCCTGCGCGCCTTCGTAGGTTTCCAGGTCGGCCACCAGGCCAGCCGCGTTGGGGCTGCCCGCCTCGGCTGCCACCTCGGCAATAAAGTCGGCCCGGTCGACCAACAGCACCTGGGCGCCTTCGGCCACGGCGCGCAGCGCCACGCCCCGGCCAATGCCCTGGGCTGCGCCGGTCACCACCATCACCTTGCCAGCAAAGCGTGGGGTGCTTGCGGCTTGCAGGGGCGCGTTCATGCCAGGGCCTCCGCCACGGCGGCCACCGGCTGGGGGGGCCCACCGGCTGGGTGGGCGTGAACTTTTCGTAATGGAAGTTGGCGGGCACTATGCCTTCGGCCTGGAAATGCTTTTGCACCGCATCCACCATGGGTGGCGGGCCGCAGAGGTAGACATCGACATTGCCGCCATGCAGCGCCTGGGCGGGCAGGTGGTGGGTGACATAGCCCTGGCGCTCATGCGCGGTGTGCGCATCGGCCACGCAGGTGCTGAAGCTAAAGCCCGGGATCTGCAGTGCATAGGCCTGCAGGCGCTCGACCAGCACCAGGTCCGCATCGCGGGTGACGCCATAGACCATATGGATGGGCTGGGTTGCGCCGTTGCGGGCCAGCACCTCCAGCATCGACAGGAAGGGCGCCAGGCCCGTGCCGCCCGCCAAAAACAGCAGCGGCCGCGTGACTGTGCGCAGGTAAAAGCTGCCCAGCGGCCCGGTCATCTGCAGCGGGTCGCCCGGGCTGGCGCCCTGGAGCCAGCTGCTCATCAGGCCGCCGGGCACCTGCTTGATCAGAAAGCGCATGCGGCCCTCGCCAGGCGCGGAGCTGAACGAGTAGGAGCGGTGCTGGCTGCTGCCCGGCACGCCGATATTGACGTACTGCCCGGGCAAAAATGCGGGTGCGGCCTCTGCCACATCCAGCACCAGTTCATAGGCGGCATCGCCAAAGGGCTGCACCGCGCTCACCGTGGCGCTGAACTGGCTGGTGCCGGTCTTGCAGGCGGTCGACGGCACCGGCACGGCGATCACGCAGTCGGACTGTGGCACCATCTGGCAGGTCAGCACCAGGCCCTGGCCGGCTTCGTCTTCGGTCAGCGCGTCGTCGATGTAGTCGTCGCCCAGGTCGTAAGTGCCGCTCTCGGCCTTGCACTTGCAGGTGCCGCAGACGCCGTCCGAGCAGTCCATCGGCAGGTTGATACGGTTGCGGAAGGCGGCGTCCAGCACTTTTTCGTGGGCGCCGCAGTCCACAAAGCGGGTGACCCCGTCTTCAAAGTTCAGGGCAATGCGATAGCTGTTCATGGTGGTCTCCTGGCGTGTCAGATGTGGTAGACATCAATGACCTGGCGGATGTAGTCGTTCTTGAGGACGATCTTTTTGCGGGCGATGAGGAAGCTGCCGGCCACTTTGCGCAGGGTCAGAAAGACCGTGCCAAAGAAGTGATCGGTCTGCTTGTAGCGGTGGCTGAGCGTGTGAAAGTTGTAGCGAATCTCCACCGTATCGACTTGCTCGGCCAGCACTTCCACATTCGTGATCATGTGGTTGGTGCGCGGCTCGGGCATCGATGCGCTGGAGCGCTCGGTCTTGATGCGGAAGACCCGGTCTTCCAGCCCATTGCGGTTGGGGTAGTAGATCAGCGAGATCTGGCTGTGCGGGTCGTCGGTGAGCTGGTCATCGTCGTCCCAGGCGGGCATCCAGTACTCGGCATCGGGCGCGTAGAGCGCGAGCCAGGGCTCCCACTCGCGGTCATCCAGGTAGCGCGCCTCGCGGTACAGAAAGGCGCAGATGGCGCGGTGGTCGGCCGCGTTGCTGTGGCTGGCGGCGCTGCTCATGGCTGGGCTCCTGCGCGCTCTTGCTGCACGGCTTGGCGCATGGTCTTGGCCCAGTAGTCGTGCTGGCAGACAAACAGGCCCTCGTCCTCGCTGCGCTCGCCGCTGAGCAAGGGGCTCATGCCCATCTTCCTGGCGTTCTCGTCGGGGCCCTTGATCCACAGCGGCGCGCCACGGCTCATGTCGTTCCAGCGCACCGCGCTGCCGGCGTAGCCTGCCTGGCAGGCGCGGAACTCTTCCAGGTCATCGGCCGTGCCCATGCCCGAGACGTTGAAGAAATCCTCGTACTGGCGGATGCGGGTTGCGCGGTCCTGCGCGCTTTCTCCCTTGGGGCCAAAACAGAAGATGCTGATCTCGGTCTGGTTCACGTTCAAGGGGCGGGCCACGCGGATCTGGGTGCCGAACTGGTCCATCAGGAACACATTGGGGTAGAGGCAGAGGTTGCGCGTCTGGCGCACGATGAAATCTGCGCGCTCCTGGCCCACGCGCTGGGCCAGCTCTTCACGCTGGTTCCAGATCGGGCGCACCTCGGGGTTCAAGGTGTTGGTCCACAGCAGAATGTGGCCGTTCTCAAAGCCATAGACGCCGGCGACCGACTTGCTCCAGTTGTTGGCGTCAGTCGCCTTGGTGCCTTCGGCATTGCGGCGGCTCATCGTGGCCGCATAGTTCCAGTGCACGGAGCTGACGTGGTAGCCGTCGCAGCCGTTTTCCATCTGCATCTTCCAGTTGCCGTCATAGATGTAGCTGGAGTTGCCGCGCAGCACTTCCAGGCCGTCGGGCGCCTGGTCCACGATCTGGTCGATGATGACCCGGGTCTCGCCCAGGTAGTCTTCGAGCGGCTGTACATCGGCGTTCAGGCTGCCAAACAGAAAGCCCCGGTAGTTCTGGAAGCGCGCCACCCGGGTCAGGTCGTGTGAGCCGTTCTTGTTGAAGGAGATCGGGTACTCGGTGGTCTTCTCGTCCTTGACCTTGAGCAGCTTGCCGGCGTTGCTGAAAGTCCAGCCATGGAAGGGGCAGGTGAAGCTGCCCTTGTTGCCATGCTTTTTGCGGCACAGCATCGCGCCCTTGTGCGCGCAGGCATTGATCACCGCATGCAGCTCACCCAGCTTATCGCGGGTGATGATGATGGGCTGGCGGCCGATCGACGTGGTGTAGTAGTCGTTGTTGTCGGGGATCTGGCTCTCGTGCGCCAGGTAGACCCAGTTCGATTCGAACAGGTACTTCATCTCCAGCTCGAACAGCTCGGGGTTGGTGAAGATGTCGCGGCGGCAGCGGAAAATGCCCGCTTCCTTGTCGTCTTGCAGCGCTGTCTCCAGCAGGTGTTCGACGGCGCCGAACTGATCGGCAGAGGCAATCGTGGTCATGGTGAGGGCTCCTGGGGGTACAGCTCCGCCTCGCAACGCGGATCGCGGCGCGAATGGCTAGGGGAGGGAGGATGGGTCTGGGGCGGGGGCACTGCCCGCTAGGCAGCACCCCGGCCGTCGGGCGTCAGCGGATCAGGCCGCCAGGCGTGGGCGGTCCACGATCTGGTTGTCGACACCGCCCACCAGCGCGCTGAGCTGGATGTCAAACACGATCTCGGCAAACGGGCCGCTCAGGCCGTGGGCGCGGATGCTGGCCTCGTCGCTGCGCTCGGTCAGCGGGGGCACCAGGCCTTCGCGGGTGGCGTAGGCAAAGTCGTCAAACACCAGCGGGTCACCGTCGATATTGATCTGCGTGGTGAGCTTGCGGTGGCCATCTGCTGTGACGAAGAAGTGGATGTGCGCGGGGCGGTTGCCGTGGCGGCCCAGCTGGTTGAGCAGGGCCTGGGTCGGGCCATCGGGCGGGCAGCCATAGCCCATGGGCACGATGCTCTGGAATTTATAGCGGCCTTGGGCATCGGCCATGATGGTGCGGCGCATGTTGAACGGCTTTTGCTCGCCGGTGGGGTCAAAGTGCGAGTAAAAGCCCTTGGTGTTGGCATGCCAGACCTCGACCTGCGCGCCGGGCAGCGGTTGGCCATTGGCGCCGTAGACGGTGCCGTGCATGATGAGGGTGTGGCCGGCCGTGTCGCTGCCGTCATCGAGGCGGCCAGAGCCTTGCACCACGGGCGCGCCTGCCACGTAAAGCGGGCCTTCAATCGTGCGCGGTGTGCCGTTGGCGATGCCCAGCGCCGCGTCGTCAGCATCCATGCGCATGTCGAAGTAGCGGTCCAGCCCCAGGCCGGGCGAGAGCAGGCCGGCCTCGCCGCGCGCGCCGAGCTGGTTCAGGTAGGCAACGCCGGCCCAGTATTCGTCAGACGTGATGTCCAGGTCTTCAATGGCCTTGAACAGGTCGGACAGGATGCGGTGGATGATCTGCTTGGTGCGCGGGTTGCCGCCGTCCTGGTTGAGGCCGCTGGCCAGACGCAGAAAATCCTGCACGTCGGGGGTGTTGAAGATTGGGGCGCTCATCGTAGTCTCCTTGTCGTAAATTCTTGGGGTCAATCTGTCTGTCTATCCGTCTGTGGTGTCAGGCTGTGGCGGGCACCCCGACCGGCACGCTCACGCGGCTGCGGTCCCTGCGGAAGTGCCGCACGCGGTCTTCATCCAGCGCAATGCCCAGGCCCGGTGTGGTGGGTACCGTCAGGTGGAAATCCTTGTACTCCAGCGGCGTAGCCAGTATCTCTTCGGTCAGCAGCAGCGAGCCAAACAGCTCGGTGCCCCATTGCAGCTCCCGGAACGTGGAAAACACATGGGCCGAGGCGATGGTGCCCACGCCGCCTTCGAGCATGGTGCCGCCATACAGTTCGATCCCGGCCGCATCGGCAATGGCGGCGACCTGTTGCGCCGCCTGCAGCCCGCCCGATTGCTCGGTCTTGATCGCAAACACATCGGCGCCAGCCACGCGTGCCAGTGCCAACGCGGAGGCCGGGCCGGTCAGCGATTCATCGGCCATGATGGCAATCGGGTAGCGGCCTTTGAGCCGGGCCAGCACATCGGCGCTGGCCACCGGCTGCTCGGCCAGCTCGCAGCCGGCATCGACGAGGCCCGCCAGGCCGTGGTGCGCTTCGAGCTCGCTCCAGGCCATGTTCACATCGACCCGCACCGAGGCCAGATCGCCCAGTGCCTTCTTGATGGCCGCTACATGGGCCACATCGTCGCGCACCGCCTTGCGGCCGATCTTGAGCTTGAAGATCTGGTGGCGGCGTGTCTCCAGCATGCGCTGCGCTTCTTCGATGTCGCGGCCGGTGTCGCCCGAGGCCAGCGTCCAGGCGATGGGCAAGCGATCACGCAGGCGGCCGCCCAGCAGCTCGGACACCGGCAGGCCGGTGCGCTGGCCCAGCGCATCGAACAGCGCCGTCTCGACCGCGCACTTGGCAAAGCGGTTGTCGCGGATGGCCTGGTTCAGCCGGGCCATCAGTGCGGGCACGCGGTTGGCGTTGGCGCCCACCATCTGCGGCACAAAATAGGTATCGATGGCCAGCTTCATGCCTTCGGGAGACTCAGCGCCATAGGCCAGGCCGCCAATGGTCGTGCCCTCGCCCATGCCCACCGTGCCATCGGAGCAGCGCACGCGCACCAGCATCAGGGTCTGGCCGTTCATCGTGGCCATCGACAGCTTGTGGGGGCGAATGGTGGGCAGATCGACCAGCAAGGTCTCCACCTGTTCGACGACAACGGTCCCTGCTGCCGTATATGCCGCAGGTCGGGCGCTGTCTTGGGGTGGGTGTGTGTTTTGCATGGAGGCTATTGAACGACGCAGCGCGCCACTTGATCCAACACCGAATTTGTCTTGTTTCATACCTTGCAGGTATGGTGTGTAGTTTGAATATTAAAAAACAATGACTTAAAATCGCTACATTCCCATATCTATGGTTTTCCCTGATGGATCTGCGCCATATCCGGTATTTTGTGGCCGTGGCCACTACCCGCAACTTCACCCGCGCGGCTGAGCAAATGCATATTGCGCAGCCACCGTTCAGCCGCCAGATCCAGCAGCTGGAGGACGAGCTGGGCGTGCAGCTGATCCAGCGCAACAGCCGCCCGGTGCGCCTGACCGAGGCCGGGCGCCTCTTCTATGAGCAATCGCTGCAGGTTCTGCAGCGGGTGGACCAGATGAAAAGCGCGGCCCGCCAGGTGGGGCTGAACCAGCGGCAATCGATCTCGATCGCCTATGTGGCCTCCACCCTGTATGGCGGCCTGCCGATGCTGGTGCGCATGTTCCGCAAGCGCTATCCGGACGTGGACGTGCACCTGGTGGACATGGGCTCGATCCAGCAGATCCAGGAGCTGCGCTCGGGCCGCATCGACCTGGGTTTTGGCCGCATCCGCACCAATGACACCTCGGTGGCGCGCACCGTGCTGCGCGAAGAAAAGCTGGTGCTGGCCATTGCGCCAGGCACCCCGCTGGCCGCCGACACCGGCCGCATCCGCCTGCCCGAGCTGGCCGGCCAGCGCCTCATCGTCTACCCCAAGGACCCGCGCCCCAGCTTTGCCGACCATGTGCTGGGCCTCCTGCATGACCAGGGCATACAGCCCGCCGAGGTGCATGAGGTGCGTGAGCTGCAGGCCGGCCTGGGCCTGGTTGCCGCCGAGATGGGCGTCTGTATCGTGCCGGCAGCAGCGCGGCTGCGCTCGGACCTGGTCTACCGCCTGATCGACGACGAGCGCGCCACCTCACCCATCATCCTGAGCCACCGCGTCAATGACGACTCCTGGTATATCGCTGCGATCAAGGAGCTGACGGCCGAGATGTATGCACAGAACCCGCCGTGGCTGGATTTTGAGACGAATGCGTTTCCGGCGGGGGAGATGTATGGGGGTGCGGGGAAGAGGTGAGGGGGATTGCTGCACTTTGGAGTGTGAATTGCGGATTGAGTGCGCTCGTTGTCTGTTCTCAAGTTATTGCGATGATCGTAGAGAAGGGTCTTGATGAATTTGAGGGCGGTTAAAGACCCAAGGCGGGAGTTCATTTCACACAAAAGCTGTCGGTCAGACCCGTCCACGACTTGCACACTAAAGCACCGAGAATATGACTCCCTAGAGCTCTAAAAGTCAGTGCCTAGCAATTACCCTTAGGTTTACCCAGTCGTCGCTCAAGGAAACCTTTTCGTACTTTTGTACTGCCTGCGGCTTCATGTCTCGTCTTCAATGCAAACCTGCGGTTTGCTGGATTGTGGAAGCGGCTCTTGTTGGCGTTGTCACACTAAAAAGCTGCAAATGTCATTTGATGCACGTGGAGTTATGCCCGAACTCGCACGGGACACTTAAGATAGTTCCAGATACATCAACGGGGCACACTTCATGTACCAAAGAACTTCACACCACATAGTCGTCTTTGCCTTGGCAACCATCCTCTCGGCTTGCGGAGGTGGTGGCGATGATGACATCGCTGAGCCTGTGGATTCGGCCGCCTGCTTCAACGCCGGTTTTTACCGCCTGGGGACCGAAATCGCTTTTATGCAATCACAAACCACACAAGCCGCTGAATCTTCCAGTGCATCGACTTATGTACACTCTCTCTTTCACCGGGTCGTAGGCGAAGAAAAACAAGACGGTGCCAATATTATTCTTGTGGACTCCAATGAAGATTCGTTTGGCCACTCTCGTTATGCCATTGGAAACGGTGTGCTGCTCTATTACGGTTTCGGCAATTTAGATAACCTAGTTTTTTCGAGCAAACAAAGCTTGGTGCCAGCACGCGCATCCGTGATGGCTATGCAGCCTGGCCAGGTCACCATGCAGAACTTTGTGCAGACGAATGAAGGATATTTAAAGGGTGTTTATACACGTGGAGTTTCCAACGTTGCCTACACAAGAACCTTTGTAGGCCTGGAAACGGTCACCACCTCGCTGGGTCAATTTTCGGCCTGCCGTTTTGATACCAAGACACAGGCCAAGGACGCAGACAGCGGCAGGCTCACCCTTGATACACAGGCCACTTCATGGGTGGCTGCTACAGGTCCTTACCGAGGACTCTCCCTCAAAGAGAACTCCATTATCACTACATACGGGTATGTCGGTACTAACGCAGCTGAAGCCACTCAATACACCAGCACTATTGCAAAAGAAACCACGCAAGTGAACCAATTCGATATCAAATAGCGGATTGGATGTTGGTGGCTTTGTTGCACTGCAGGGACTTCCCGTCAATGAAAAAAAGCACCTAAACGGGTGAATTTGAGGGAATGGGGAGGCTGTTGTTAACTCCCGGTTTTAATGTTGAATGCCAGCTTTAGACCAGGCAGAGCTGCAAACCGAAGTGCCATTGCAGCCCATCGGCAGCCACCGCCCCCATCAATGCATCGCCCGCTCAGCCAGCAGCAGCAACGCGATGCCAACCATCAGCGCCCCTGACACACGGGATACCACCAGTGCCGCGCCTGGGCGCGTGCCCAGCACGCGCTGCGCTGTAAAACCAACCGCGAGATACACACCGCAGCAGCTCAGCGCATGCACGGCGCCCAGCACCATGATCTGCAGCGCGACGGGCCAGGCACTTTCGGCATGTACAAACTGCGGCAACAACGCCAACAGCAAAAGAATCAGCTTGGGATTGAAGCCGCTGATACCTGCGCCCTTGCACGCCCATTTCCATCCGCCGCCCACCAGCTCGGACCTGGCACTGACGGCGGCCGCAGGGCTGCGCAACATGGCCACGCCCATCCAGAGCAGATAGGCGGAACCGGCCACCGTAAGTACTGTCAAGACCACGGGGTGGCGGGCAACCAGCGCGCCAACGCCTGCGGCTACGGCCGCAGTGGCCAACAAGGCGCCGCAGGCTAGACCGACGACCGCAGCGCAAGCCAGCCGGCGCCCCCGCAAGCCTGCAGAAATGACATAGGCCCAATCGGCCCCCGGGGTGATCACCAACGCAAACGACACTGCCCAGAAGGCGGCTACAGCGGTCAAAGGCACAGTACTTCTCTCTGCAAACAAAGGAAAGAAGGATAGGCAACATGTAGCAGAATGTGCTTCCCTTAAATTCCGATAACTGAGAGAAAACTGGAAGCTATTTAAGAATGAATGCACTGGACCGGAAAATTCTTGCAGCGCTGGAGCGTGACGGGCGCTTGAGCCTCACCGACCTGGCTGCGCAGGTGGGGCTGAGTTTGTCCTCCTGCCATCGGCGTGTGCGCACCTTGGAGGAGGCGGGTGCCATTCGTGGCTACCGTGCCGATCTGGCACCGGCAGCACTGGGTTTGGACTTTGCCGCCATCGTCTTCGTCACGCTCAACAGCAGCAAGGTCGTGCGCGACTTTGAAAAAGCGGTCGCCGAACTGGACAACGTGATCCAGGCTCAGCGGCTCTTTGGCGACCCAGACTATCTGCTGCAGATCGTCGTCAAAGACTTGCCCGCTTTTCAGAAGCTCTACGACGAGAAGCTGACCGCCTTGCCTGGGATGCAGCGCATGACCTCGACCTTGGTCATGAAGGATGTGGTGTTCAACCGCCCGCTGACCTCGGCGTTGGGCTGATCGGCGCAGACAGGAACCAACATCCCAAGCCTGGTCGCTACTTGTGTTTGGGAATTTCAAATAGAATACGAATCATTTGCAATACACGAGGGAGCACCTGCGCGGGGCTCCCCTTTTTATGTCCCAAGATGCCAGTGCGCACCACGGCGTGCGACAGGAAGTCAGCGCGCTCTACCGCGACCACCACACGTGGCTGCGCACCTGGCTGCGCCGCAAACTCGGCGATGCGCACCATGCGGCCGACCTGGCGCATGATATTTTTCTGCGCCTGCTGTTGCGCGATGAGCCGGTGGCGGCGCAGGAGCCGCGCGCTTTTCTGACCACCGCTGCCAAGCATGCGCTGCTGAACCACTACCGCCGCCAGCGCCTGGAGCAGGCCTACCTGGAGGCATTGGCGCAGGCGCCCGCTGTGATGGCGATGTCGCCCGAGGAGCGGGCGCTCTTGCTGGAGGCGCTCGATGAGATCGACCGCATGCTGGACCAACTGCCAGCCCCCGTGCGCCAGGCGTTTTTGATGGCGCAGTTGGAGGGAATGCCCCAGCTGGAGATTGCCGCTGCACTGGGCGTGTCGCTCTCGACCGTGAAGCGCTACATCGTGCAAGCGGGCATGCAGTGCTATTTCGCCGTCCATGGCTGAGGCGGCGATTCCCCGGGCGGTTGCCCAGCAGGCGGTGGAATGGATGGTGGAATTACAGTCGCTAGATGCCACCCCCGATCTGAAAAACCAATGGCAGCAATGGCGCGCGGCAGACCCGGTGCATGAACAGGCCTGGCAGCGCATCGAGGCTGTCAACGGCCGGCTGGGTGCGATGGCGGGGCCCGATACCTTGGACTTTGCCAAAGCCGCCTTGTCGCCGCAGCGCTCGGCGCGGCGCAGGCAGATGGTCAAGTCGCTGGTGGTGCTGGTCGTTGCCGGCGGTGCGGCCTGGACAGGCTACCGGCAGACCAGCTGGCGCGAGGTGCTGGCGGGCCAGCGCACCGGCGTGGGCGAGCGGCGCACGATCGATCTGGATGATGGCACGCGGGTGGTGATGAATGCGTCCACCATGCTCGATATCCGTTTTGGCAGCAGCGAGCGCAGGCTGCGTCTGATTGCCGGCGAGATTCTGGTGCAGAGCGGCAAGGCGGGCGGCGGCCGGCCCTTGCTGGTGGAGACGCCGCACGGGCTGGCGACCGCGCTGGGCACCCGGTTTTCCGTACGGTTGGATGCGGACGGGCCGACCCGGGTGGGCGTTTACGAGGGCGCGGTGCGCCTGGCGCCGGTGGACGGCCAGCGCAGCCTGGTGCTGCAGGCCGGCCAGAAGAGCAGCTTTGATAGCCAGCACATCGGCGAGCCCCGGCCGGCCCGCGAGGACAGCGATGCTGCCTGGGTCGACGGGGTGCTGGTCGCGCGGGATATGCGGCTGGATGATTTTCTGCAGGAGCTGGGGCGCTACAGCGTGCACCCGCTGTCCTGCGATGACGACGTGGCGGCCCTGCGCCTGTCGAGCGCCTACCCGCTGGCAGATATTGCCAAGGTGCTGGACAACGTCGCCGGCCTGCTGTCCTTGCAGGTGCAGACAGGCAGCCGCCTGTGGGGCTGGCGCGCGGCATCGTACCGCTTGGTGCGGGCAGCACCCAAAAAATAATGGGGATGGGCTGAGCTGTTTGGCCGAGCAGCGTTTCAAGAAGAGGAGATCACAAGGTTGATCCGAGATTCCTCTTGACCGCCGTCGCCTTTGTGGCGAACAGAAAGTATTGCATCCATGGCCCATCACCGCACATCCGCGCGCCGCTTTGGCGGCCGCACCACCGTTCTTGCCCCTAGGGACCCTCTGCAAAACTCCCTGCCGTGGTCTGAACGCGGACTCGGGCGATCCGCTGCGTTGTCTTCCTTGTCAATAGCTACGGCTATAGACTGCAAAAGACGCCTTGCGTCTCATCCCGATCCGCGCCCATCCCGCTTGGCGAGGGTTTTGCGGAGCATCCCTAGCGCATTGGCGCTGGCGCTGTCCGCTATCTTGCCGCCTGCCGCACATGCCCAGGCCCAAGAACAGGCCCCTGTAGCGGGGCAGAGCGCCCAGGCCTACGCCATCCCGGCCGGCCCGTTGGATATGGCCTTGACGCGCTTTGCCAAGGAGAGCGGCGTGCTGCTGTCCTTTACCCCCGATACCACCGAGGGCCTGCGCAGCCCCGGCCTGCAGGGCAGGCATACGGTGCCAGAGGGCCTGGCTGCCTTGGTCGCAGGCACGGGGCTGCAGGCGGTGCAGCAGGCCAGCGGCAGTTACCTGGTGGTCAAAAAGCCGGCCAGCACCACGCCCGCGCCGGCCGCTGCGGCTGCGGCGCTGGCGCCCGAGCGCTCGTTGGCCGAGATCCGCGTGACGGCGCGGCGCTCGGCCAATGGCACGACCGAAGGCACGGGCTCCTACACCAACCAGGTGACCAGCATTGCCTCCAAGACCGACCAGTCCTTTCGCGAGATTCCGCAGTCGGTGTCGGTGGTGACGCGGCAGCTGATGGATGACAAGCGGGTGGTGGATGTGGAGCAGGCCCTGACCTTGACGCCTGGCGTCATCGTTGCCGACAACTCCGGCCGCTACTTCTCGCGCGGATTTCAGATCACCAGCATGCAGATCGATGGCGGCGCGCCGATGGCCTTGGGCGCCTACACCTACCAGCCCCAGCAGGACATGGGCTCCTACGACCGGGTCGAGGTGATGCGCGGAGCATCCGGCCTGCTGGGCGGGGTGGGCGATCCGGGCGGCATCATCAACCTGGTACGCAAAAAGCCGTTGGCGCAGCGGCAGGTGGAAGTGTCGCAATCGCTGGGCAGCTGGGGCAACCAGCGCACCGAGGTGGATGCCACCGGCTCCCTGACGCAGGATGGCCGCATCCGGGGCCGCACGGTGCTGAGCTACCAAAAGGGCGACTCCTACTTTGACTACATTAGCCAGGAAAAGCCCTCGCTCTATGGCGTGCTGGAGGCCGACCTGACGGCCGACACCTTGCTGACCGTGGGCGGCTCCTACGGCAAGGTGCGGCAGAAGGGCGACTATGCCGGCCTGCCACGCTTTGCTGATGGCCGCAGTCTGGGCCTGCCGCGCAGCACGGCCTTCTCCAACCCCTGGGCCTACTTCCACTACCAGAACGAGGAGGTGTTTGCCCAGCTGGAGCACCGTTTTGACAACCACTGGAAGTTCAAGCTCAACGCCACCCATGCGCGCACCGAGCAGCAGCGCCGCTGGAGCACGCTGTCTGGCGCAGTGGACCCGCAAACCCTGGCCGGGCCGGTGTGGCGCGGCGGTGTGCTGGACTCGTCCAACACCCAGGACATGGTGGATCTGAACCTGAGCGGCCCCTTCTCGCTGCTGGGCCGCAGCCATGAGCTGCTGATCGGGGCCGATTGGCAGCGGGTGCGCAGCCACTGGCAGAACATGAGCTTTGCCGACAGCGGCACGGTGGGCGGCAATGTGTTCGACATCCAGCCCTGGAACCCGGCGTTTGACCAGTTCAACCTGAACCTCAGCGAGCGCTACGGCCCCTGGGGCCAGGAGCAGCTGGGCGCCTATGGCGTTGTGCGGCTGCACCCGACCAACAAGCTGCATGTGATTGCTGGCGCCCGCCTGGCGCGTTATGAGTTTACGCAGACCATGTCCGACATCATCGACACCGCTGGCAACACCAGCCCCTGGTCCGCCAAATCGTTCAAGCAAAGCGCCAAGCTCACGCCCTATGGCGGTGTGATCTATGACCTGAACCCGCATTGGTCGGCCTATGTCAGCTACTCGTCGATCTTCAAACCCCAGGCACTCAACCTGGCGGGCCCGCAGCCGGGCACCCCGCTGAACCCCATCAAGGGCAAGAGCTATGAGGCGGGGCTGAAAGGCGAGCTGATGGATGGGCGCATGAACGCGACCTTCAGCGTCTTCAACGTGGAGCGCACGGGCACTGCAGTGCTGGATGAGCGCTATGCGGAGAACTACAGCCTCTGGGGCGCGAGCTGCTGCTACCTGCCGCAGGGCAAGGTCACTAGCCGGGGATTTGATGTGGAAGTGGGTGGCGAGGTCTCCAGCGGCTGGCAGCTGGCGGCGGGGTACACCTTCAACCAGACGCGGGACAAGACCGAAGGCACGGTCTTTAGCAGCATCACGCCCAAGCATTTGTTCAAGCTGTCCACCGTCTATACCTTGCCGGGTGCTTTGTCGAACTGGCGCGTGGGCGGCAGTGGCCGCATCCAGAGCACGCAGTATGTGAGCGGCGCTGTCACCAACAGCAGCGGCGAGAGCCAGCCCTACAAGTTCACGCAGGGCGGCTATGCGACCTGGGACCTGATGCTGCAGTACCGCTTTGACCCGACATGGACATTGAGCCTGAACCTGAACAATGTCTTTGACAAGACCTACTACCAGACCGTCAGCTCGGTCTACAACGGCAATATGCAGGCGCTGCCACGCAATGCAATGCTGACCTTGAACGGCAAGTTCTAGGGATGTTCTGCAAAACGCTCGCCAAGCGGGATGGACGCGGATCGCCCGAGACCCGCGTTCAGACTACAGCAGGGAGTGATGTAAAGGGTCCCTAAGCCATCGGCGATGGAAAAAAGAGCCTGCAGCGCAGGCTCTTGGTTTATGGTCTTTTGTTGACGTTGCAGAGCTGCCGTTCGCAGGGGATGCCGTCGTTGTCGCCGTCCATCTTGGTGTCGGGGCAGTTCTTCAGAAAAAACTTGGCCTCTTTGCACGATGTCATCTGCGAGCAGTGGGTGCGGCCATCGCATTTGAACAGTGGGTTGGGCGCACTGTTCGCTGTTGCCTCGGGTGGCTCGGGCTCGGAGAGAACAGGCTCGGAATCCCGCAGCGATGCGGCCTGCTGCTGCTCATAGCGGCTGTAGACCGTCCACGCGGCTAATGCGATCAGCAGATAGATGACGGGCCTGAACACGGTCTCCTCCATTTTTGGATGTTAATGAGTGTAACGACTCCATCCAAAGCCGAGTCAGGCCAGGGGCGGGGGAAAGCACTTAGACGCACGCTCTCCCTCGCCACCTCAAGCCTTACTGCTTGCCCGTCTGCATACCGCGCGGGCCGTACTGCTTGGGTGCTGCGCCGGCCTCAAAGGCACCAATATCGGGAGCCTTGCCCAGGTAGCCATCGTTGATGGTGGGCAGCAGCTTGCCGGCATCGATCAGCGCCGAGCCGGGGGCCGGGCTGAAGTCATAGTCCTCAGGCTTGTAGAGGCGCTGCACATCCTCGCGCACGGGCGACGAAGCACGGACCAGGTCCTGGTAGTCCACCTGGATGCTGCCGCGCTCCTGGCCCACAGCGGCCTGCACTTCGGCCAAGGATTTGAACTTGCGCTTCTCGGTCGGCTTTGTCCAATCCATGCCGATGTCCAGTGCGGGCGTGTCCCACTCATAGGCATGCGGCGCTTCGGGGTTGAAGCGGTAGGCATTGTGCTCCGCCACCGAGTAGTTGCTGTAGCTGTTGATGCGCATCAGCGGTGCCTTGCGGTTGACGCCTAGCACCAGGTTGTTGATGACGGTCTGGTTGGGTGCGTCCATGCGCACTTCGCCGACAAAGGTGTTCTGCAGTACCAGCACATTGGCGGCGGTGCCTACCTTCATCACGCCTTCGGTCGTGGTGTTGTAGACCAGGTTGCGGAAAAAGTAGACCGGGCCGCCCAGCAAGGGCGTGGCGCTCAAAGCGCCGCTGATGCTGTTGAAGCAGCGGTTGTCGAACACGCGGATGTTGTGCGCGCCTCCATCGGCTTCGATGCAGTTGTCACCCATGTTGTAGATGTCGTTGCCGTAGAAGTCGATGGACACGGGCACGCGGTCGCGCTTTTCCAGTCCGTTCTCGTCGGCGTCGGGGTCGCCGTAGGTGGCGACGTCGATGCCATCGTGCCAATGGGCCACATAGTTGTGCGCCACCACATGGCCCTGACCATAGAGCTTGATCGCGTATTCGGAGCCGTCGGGGCCGCCGAGCTTTTCAGGGAAGCCAGGCAGCTTTTCCCACTCCGCACCACGCCAGCCCATCATCTTTTGCTGGTCATGGCGGCCGATGAAGACGTTGTCGGCAATGTAGAAATTCTTGGAGCCTGACCAGTCATCCTGCACGCCCCGGCCGATGTTCTCCAGCCGCGAATGCTTGAGGGTGAAGCCGCTGGCGCCGGCGATGTTCTTCAAGCCCAGCAGAAACACCAAGTTGGCATTGCGGAAGGTGATGCCCTCAAAGTAGTTGTAGTTGGCGGCCATCAGGTTGAAGAACGTCTGGGCGCCTGCGCCGTCAAAGATGACCTCCCCATCGCCCGCCGCCTTGATGACGATGGGGCGCTCGGCCGTGCCGCTGGCCGTCAGGTAGTAGGTACCGTCAAACAAGGTGCTCAGCGCCTTGTAGCCGGGTTTGGGCAGGCCGTTCAGGTAGTTTACGCGGTCCGATTCGTACACGCCGGCATGCACCATTAGCACATCACCGGGCTTGACGCGGGCCGGGTAGGTGCCCTGAAAGTCGGAGCTGGCCGATCCCTCGTAGTAGGCATCCATCAGGCCGGTAAACGCCGGCTCCTCCTTGGGGCCGGTCCAATCGATGGGGTAGACATGGTAGACCTTGCCGCCGGCTGCGGGCACGGGCTCGGGGCGGGTGCGTACCTCCACCGTGCGGGTGGCAGTGCCACGTACGCCATCCGGGTCCGTCAGGCGCAGGCGAACCTGGTAGCCCGTGTCCGGTTCCAGATCAAAAATGCTGCCCGCAAACATATTGGGGTTGGTGTAGCGGTTGGGATCGGGGTGGAAGTTGGCACGCGGCGGTACCAGGTTGCCCACGCGCTCGCCCTGCGAGCGCACCAGTGGCAGCGCAGGGCGCCAGTCGCTTTGGCCCTTGGCGCGGTATTGCACTTCGACCTTGGCATTGCGGTTGTTGTCTCCGTCGATGCGCCATTCAACGCCAATCGATTTGAGAGTGGGCGGCTCTACCCACAAATCCCGTGCCGCGACGGCGTTGGACGATGTTTTGGTGGCTGCCGCCAGCGGAAATGCGGCGGCCATAGCCAGGCCCGCGATAGTAAAACCAAGTTTGTTATGCATTGACAGCTGGCTGGGCCAGACGCTTATAGATGGGAGGCCGTAGTGTACGAATGGATGCTTGGGCCCGGCAGAAAGCAGGTGACAAGGCCTGCTTGGGCCAGGGGCCGGTGTGTCGTTTGGTGGCGATGGACGGCAGAGGTGATGCCCGATGCCCGCTCGGCGCGGCCATGGCCCATGCCTCGGCACTGAGATCTTCAGTGTTACTGCCATGGGTAAATCTGAATCGGGTATTGCTGTCGTCCTGGCTGAAATTAAATTGTAATAAGGTGATGATAATGAATATACTTTTGTAATCCCTTCTGTGTAGCATATTTTCTGGATTTGTGGGGTATGCTGCCTGCTTTGTGCCTTTGTCAATCACGTAAATATGTGATGAGGTAAACCCGGGTCTTGGTGGAATGAGATTTATCGCAGAATGCTTTGGCAATATTTGAGATCCCGCGCTGAGGTGCTGGTCTTTGATATCCATTTCTGCTCTATTTGATGGTATTTTTTTCGATGAATAGGGTGGTTTATTCTGTATTTGAGGGTTACTGAATGATGAAATTTCCCATCCAAAAAATGGCCGCGTGTACGCTGGTGTCGGTGTCAATGGCAGCACCGTTGGCCCATGCCGATATCCGTGAGTCATTTACCGGTACTACAGCGCCTGGCTGGAGTTTGGCTGCCGATACCAGTCTTACTGCGCCAGGCACTGATGCCGATGGACAAGGCTGGCTGCGTTTGAACGGACTGGCCAATGGCCAGGTGGGACGGGCGCTGTGGACCGGGGCACCGCAATCTATCGTTGCCAATACGCCTCTGTACTTTGAGTTTGAGTATGTTTCCTGGGGTGGCGGGGGGGCGGATGGTCTGGTGGCCTTTTTCTACGACGCCAGCCAAGATATGAGTGGTGCGCTTTCTGGCGGTTCCTTGGGCTATTGCGCTGGCGCTGGTGCTTATCTCGGCATTGGGTTGGATGAATATGGCAATTTCTCGGGGCCATCGGATGCCATCAGTAGTGCCTGTAGTAATGGTGCCAATGGGAGTGGACCCACCTCGCAAAGCGTGGTTATCCGTGGCCCGGAGGATGCGCAATACCCCCTGATTGCCACTAGCCAGTATGGACCTGGCGTTGATACGCGTACCAGCTTGCGTCCGCAGCCTATAACGGTTCAGGTCAAGCTGGAACCCGAAGGCGTTGGGTATAACGTGACGGTCACCTTGATCCGGGAAGGCGTGTCGACGGTTCTGCACGATGCGGTACCCTTTCCCTATGCGCCGCCTTCCGATGTTCGGGTGGGATTTGCTTCTTCAACTGGCGATATAAACAACACCCACGAAGTGCGCAATGCAGTACTGGCCATCCTGGCGGATCTGGACGTCAGCAAGACGTTAATGACTCCTACCAGCGCGGCACCCAATTCCAGCGTGTCTTACACGCTCACCTATTTCAACCGCTCTGCATTCGATCTCCCCAGTGGTACGGTGAACTTTGAAGATGTCGTGCCAGCTGAAATCACCAATCCAAGCTGGACCTGTACCGGCGCGGCTTGCCCCAGTGCCAGTGGCAGCGGTAGCATCCAGGCCATCAATGCAGGTGTATTTCCTGCCAATGGTCAAGCCGTTTTCACCGTGACCGGCACGTTGTCCAATGCGGTGACGACCGGCCAGGTGATCTCCAGCTTGGCCAAAGCCAGCTTTGTGTCCGATTCCATCTATGCTGGCCCCACCAAGGAGGCAAGCGTAACAATCACGGTGGTGGATGCCGTCGCCCCCCAAGCTGCTGCTACCCCGGTGCCGGCACTGGAAGGTATCGGCCTGGCCCTGGCATCGACCGGGGTCGCAGGAGGAGGCGCCTGGATGCTGCGCCGCCGCAAAATCAAGGACCAGCGCCATTGATTTCTGGGTTTCGTACGCCTTCCGTTCGCCGCAGGGTGCTGGGAGGCGCTGTTGCTTTGATCCGGTCCCATGGCGTTTATGGTTTGCGCCGCCGCTTGCCAGTCGCCAAAAACGCCATCAGCGTACGCTCGGCCTCGCGCAATCCCGCGCTGCCGCGCAGCTGGCCCGCATAGGCATCGCAGCGCGCGCCGCCCTCGGGGCCTTCGCAGACTTCCATCACCAGCGGGTGGATATAGTACTTGCGGCAGACCGCCACGGTATTGCCCAGGTGCTGGGCGACCTGGCGGACGATATCGGGTGCCGTCAGCGGCGCATCGCTGCTGCGCGACTGCAGCGCCAGCGACAAGGCCAGTACGCTGGCATGCCAGGTGCGAAAGTCCTTGGCGCTGAAGTCCTCTCCGGCGATCTCGTGCAGATAGGCATTCACATGCTCAGAGCGCAGTTGCCTGCGCTCGCCCGCGTCATCCACATACTGGAACAGCCGCTGGCCCGGCAGGTCCTGGCAGCGCCGCACGATGCGCGCGACGCGCGGGTCCTCCAGCTCCACCTGCTGCTCCACGCCACTCTTGCCTTTGAACGCCAGACGGATGCGCGATGCGCGCATCGTCACATGGCGGTTGCGCAGGGTCGTCAGCCCAAAGGAGCCGTTCTCGCGCGCATAGCTGTCATTGCCAATGCGCAGCGCGGTGGTGTCCAGGAGGCGGACCACCGCTGCCGCCACCGAGGTCTGCGTGGTATCGCCCGCTTTCAGGTCGCGCTGAATGCGCCTTCGAATCAGACCCAGCTTGGCCGCAAAGGCCGCCATGCGCTCGAACTTGGTCTGCTTGCGCTGCTCCTGCCACAGCGGGTGGTAGCGGTACTGCTTGCGCCCCCGGGCATCGCGGCCCGTCGCCTGCAGGTGGCCCTGCGGATCGGGGCAGATCCACACATCGGTGTAGGCGGGAGGAATGACCAAGAGGCGAATACGTTCGAGCTGGCGGGGGTTGCGGATGGTCTGCCCACGCTGGTTTTGGTAAACAAACCCGTCGCCGCGCTGGATGCGCTGCCAGCCGGGCGAGGCATCGGTGACATAAGCCAAAGGCTTTTGGGGTTTGACCATGTGGTGCTGCTCTTGTGGTTTTGAGAAATGCGCTGATCTCGTCGCAAAAGCGTAGTGGCGACCCCGGCAGCCCGCTGTCAGCGAGGGGCTTGCGCGGGCATCCTGTTTTGGCGCATCAGCGCCTCAGACGGGGCTGCTGCGCAGATGCCATGTAAATGCCGCATGGCTGTGGTCTTGGCAAATCCGGGGCAGCCGGGACCGTGCTTGGCGGAAAAGTTCAACCGGCTGGCAAGGGCGCCCTGTAAGCGGAAATCGCTTCGTTATGTAGTTTTTGTAACGCCGGATAGATTTCATCAAATAAATAGGTAGAGTTAATTTTTCAAAGAAAATTGAAGAAAACCAAATGTCAGAACGTTCTAGCAACCTGCAGGATTTGGCTGAAAGATTGGCAGCCTTGAGGGAAGAAGGGGCGGAGTTGCTGGCCCGCAGGCCGGCGCCGGGCACCAGCGACCATGCGCGCTTGTCCTGGATCGATGCCGAGATAGAGGCGTTGAGCCGGCAGCTTCAGCAGGGGACGGGTCAACCTTGAGCCAAGGACTTGTGCGAGGCATGTTGAGCAGGCTGCACCAAGGTACCGGCTCGCATGGGGCCCTCGGCAAGCGCCATCGGGCGGAGGCCAACCGCTATTTGTCCTTGCATGCGCAGAAGCGGAGGGCAGGATGCCAGGCACCTGTTCTGTATTCTTCCGCTTGGGCCAAACCACGCCGTCGGTGACGCCGAGTAGGTCTGGCAAGCTTGGCGGCTGGACGCTGATAAGCAAGCGGACTGCACTGGCTTTGACCCGAGCGCTGAACCAGCGCCCCAGTGCCGGGCATGGGCCTCGAGATACCTCCACATCTCCCCTGGGCAGGCCCTGAAAGCCCGCCACCCGCAGCCGAATCACTAATTTACGGGATGGCAAAACCGGCTTGCCCCTTTAGTCTGCGCTCAAGACAAGACTGGGGGTAACTATGGTTAGATTTGGCAACGCTGGTAACGCCAACCGGCGGGCGCAAGGCGGGAGAGTTGGGCTGGCAACGCTGCTGGAACGCACTGTGCAGGCAAAGGCAGCCGGGAGCCGTTTGCGGCAGTTGGTTTTGCTGGGCAGTTTGGCATTGGTAGTTGCACTGCCACTGGCGGCCCAGGCCAAAACCTATGTGGTCAATGCGGTGAGCAGTTCCACCACCAATGCGTCCGGCTGTGATGCAGGCAATAGCGGCACTTGCACCCTCGGCAATGCCATTTTGGCGCTCAATGCCGATGCAGACAGCAGCGTTGCGGGGCGCATCGAGTTTGAGGCGGGCCTGTTTTCGTCTCCGCAGACGATTGCGGTGAGCCAATTGGCCCCGCGTTACAGCGTGGACATTGCGGGCCCGGGTGCGCATCTGCTGACCTTGAGGGGCAGCAGCTCGCAGACCATGTTTGTGATGAATGCCGGCCAAGGCGCGAGCGGTACCGGAAGTACCTTGGAGGTTCGTCTCGCTGGGCTGCGCATCAGTGGCGCGCGCCAAGGCATCAACAGCGCTGCCAAGCTCACGGTCGACAGCTGCTGGATCGATAGCAACACCAACACCAGCACGAGCAATGGTGGCGGTATCCTCAACCGCGGCAGCCTCAGCTTGCTTAACAGCACGGTGGCCAACAACACGGCCAGCAACGCGTCGTTTGGCTACGGCGGCGGCATCCAGAATGATCCGACTGCCACGGCGCTGCTGATCCACAACAGCACCATTGCCAACAATGTGGCCCGCCAAGGTGGCGGCATCAACAGTAGCTCAGGTGGCAGCATTGCCATCCACAACTCCACCATCAGCGCAAACCAAGCGACCAGTTGGGGTGGAGGCTTTTACAGGGAGGGCAGCAGCGCGCCGTTGGTGGTCAACTCCATCATTCGCGGCAACACGGCGCCAAGCTTTCCGAATGTGGTGGGCGGCAGCAGCTTGGTGAACCAGAACAGTGCCGTCCATACCGCCAGTGCAGCTGACACAGGCCTGCCTGCGATCGGGCTTGCCGCTTTGGGCGCCTATGGCGGCACCATGCCAACGATGCCGCCCCTGGCGGGCTCACCGGCGCTGGGCCTGGGCCGCTACGCAGCAGGCGAGCAGGTTCGCGACCAGATCGGCGCACCGCGCCCGGCCACCCAGGGTGCGGTGATTGATGCAGGTGCTGTGCAAGGCCAGGCCTATACCCTGACGCTCGCCAGCCCTTCGCCTTTCCCCAGCCAGGTGGCGCCGGGCGCGGCGTTGCCGGTGACGGTGGATGTGCAAAGCAGCGGACAGCCTCTGCTGGGGGTTACCCCGGCCTTGCTTGCCAGCACACATGCGGGCCTGACCTCCAGCGCCAGCTGCGCGCCGAGCAATGCCAGCGGCCAGGCTGCTTGCACGGTCAGCTTCACATTGCCCGGTGGCGTGCCGGTTGCGGGCGTCAGCCTCAATGCGCACCTGGGCGCAGCCTCGGTCAGCAGCGCGGCCTTTACCGTCGCGGCCCAGCAGCTGGGCGGATTTGGTATCAGCCTGCCAGCGCAAGTGGCTGCGGGCCAGGCGTTTAACTTCAGCGTCAACGCGCTCGATACCGATGGCCATGCGATGCCCAGCTACAGCGGCGCCGTGCATTTCAGCAGCAGTGATGCTGGGGCACAGTTGCCCGCAGGCGCCGCACTCTCCGGCGGTGCGGGCAGTTTCAGCGCCACCTTGGCCGCCATGGGCAGCCAGCAGATCACAGTGGCAGATGCGCTGTCCAACCCCGTGGTACAAGGCTCGGCCAGCACGCAGGTACTTTTGCTGCCGCCCCTCGTCACCAGTCTGGCGCCCTCCGTGGCCGATGCCGCAGGCGGCACGGTGGTGACGGTGAACGGCAGCCACTTTGATGCCACGGCCCAAGTGCAATTTGCAGGCTTTACCTATATCCAGCCTTTCAATGTGACGGCCACGTCGCTCAGCTTTGTGGCGCCGGCTGGCGCGGGCGGCAGCGATGCAGCGGTACAGGTGTTTACCCAAGGCTGCTATATGGCCGTGCCCAACGCCAATTGCATGAGCCCCATCACGCCCGCCAGCGTGTTGCGCTTCTTTGCGGCCAGCTATGTGGTCAACAACGCTGGCGACAGCGATGGCAGCAACCCACAAGCCTGCGCCCAGGGCAATGCCAACACCTGCACCTTGCGCGATGCGGTGCTGCAGGCCAATATGCTGGGCGGCGCGCCCGTCATCCAGTTTGATGCCAGCGTGTTCAACCCCGCTGCACCGCAGACCATCAGCTTGGCCCATGGCCAGATCAGCCTGGCTAAAAGCATGGCCATCGAGGGCCCGGGCGCCGATGTGCTGACGGTCAGCGGCAATGGTGCCAGCCGTGTGCTGCAGATCGAGGCCGCCGCGCAACCGGTGCGCCTGGCGGGCCTGCGCTTGGCGCAAGGCCGCTCCAACGGCGGCAGCGCGGTGCTCAACCATTCATCCGGCTTGGTGCAGCTGCAAAACCTGGTGCTGGCGCAGAATGTGGCCGCAGCCGGTGGCTATAGCGGTAACAATGACACGCTGGCCCAGGCGGGCTCGGGCGGCGCCGTGTACTCGCATGGAACGGGTGCGTTGGAGATCGACGGCACCACCTTCGACAGCAACAGTGCTGCGCAGTTGGGCGGTGGCCTGTTGGTGGCGGCGGGCAACACCGCGACCTTGCGCGGCAGCACCTGGGTGTCCAACCAAGGCGACTTGGGTGGCAGTGCGCTTGCCAACCTGGGCAGTGTGGCGCAGATTGAGAACAGCACCTTCAGCGCCAATGCCAGCCCGAACGCGGCCGGCCAAGGTGGCACCCTGTTAAGCCAGGGCCAGAGCCGTTTGGTGCTGCTGAACAGCACGCTGGCAGGCAATAGCAGCGGCGTTGCCGGTGGTATCAGTGGCGCAGCCGACGGTGGCAACACCCCCAGCCTGACCCTGGTGAACAGCATCGTGGCCGGCAACAGCGGCGGCGCTGGGCCAGCGGCTGATATCCGCAGCACAGGGCTGACCTTCGTTGATGGCGGTGGCAATGTCTTTACCCGGGACACGCCTACGACCATCGACCCTGGCCTGGCACCGCTGGGCCACTACGGCGGCAACACCCCAACCCTGCTGGCGCTGCCCGGTTCGCGCAGCATTTGTGCGGGCGTGGCCAGCGCGGCGGAGGTGACGGTGCCACCGCTGGACCAGCGCGGCGCCGCACGCCCCTATGGGGCCGATGGCCTGGTGCCCGCATCCTGCGTGGATGCCGGTGCCGTGCAAAGCCATTACGCGATGCAGTTCAGCGTGCAGCCATCAGCGGTGGCGCTGAACACGCCCATGCTGCCAGCGCCGCAAGTCACATTGGAAGAAAACGGCCAGGCCTTTAACAGTACCAGCTACCCAGCCCTTGGCACACTCGCCTCGTTGGGCAGCGTGCAGCTGGCCCAAGGCCCAGGCACGGGCCGCCTGGCCAAGCTGGTGTTGGCCACCACGCCGGTATCGGTAGACCTGGCAACTGCCACTGGCACTGCCGTATTTGACGATCTGGAGTTTGCCCAAGCCGGTAGCCAGAGCCTCGTCGCCAGCCTGGCGCTCAACCCCAGCCTGGCCGAACCTGCGCTGCTGCAAACCAGCAGCGCCAGCTTCGCCGTCGGCCAGGCCGCCGCGCAGGTCAGCCTGGAGGCCAGCCCGCAGCAAGTGCAGCAGGGCCAGGCAGTGACCTTGACCGCCACGGTGATCGGCAGCGCCCCTGGCGGCACCGTCACCTTCAGCGATGGCCCCAGCGTGCTCTGCGGCGGCCCTGTGGCCCTTGTCACCGTGGGCGATACCGCCACCGCCAGCTGCACCACCTCCGCGTTGGCGCAGGGCGAGCGCGCTATCACCGTGACCTACAGCGGCGATAGCAACAACGCCGTCGCTGTGACCTTGACCCCGTCGCAGGTGGTGGTCACCGCGCCCCCCGGCAACGGCGGCGCCAACCCCATTGCGGTCCCTGCGCTGTCGGGCTGGGCGCTGGCCTTGCTGGCTGCGCTGGTGGGCGGGATGGGCCTGGTCGGGCGCAGAGTGGTGGCGCGCAAGGCCGATTGAGTGGTGGGGCGCCGGGCCAGCCTGCATTGCGGGGGCCGGGCGCCGAGATGTGGTGAATAAGCAGAGGTGGAGGGGGTGTAGGAGGGCAGGGAGACAGGTCCTAGGCGAACGGCTGGCTTGGCCAAGTCAGCCGTTTGCCTTTATGAAGCCTTCACCGTCACTCTGCTTCAAGAGCATGTTCCGTGGCAGTTACAAGGCCAGTTAAAAAGCGAATGGCTTTCTCCAAGTCATCCCGCTTGACCATGTGAGGTGCAGGTGCCCCGACAGTTACTGGTTTCGAGCGATGAACCACATCTCCACGGCGGCTGATGAGTTGATCAAGTGACTTTTTTGCTGACGCAGTGTCGTAGTGAAGCCATGCCCACCCTGCGGTCACATCGACCTGCAAGTAATCAAGAAATAGCTTTTTGGTCTTCTCTGAATTGGGGTTGTGAAAGCGCTTCAATTCCTCCGTGAGCTTGTTGTTCACGAAATCCCCGATAGGACTACCGTTCACCGCTTTTAATCTGGCGGCAACTGCCTCTATGACGCGATCTTCCACATAGGTCTCCCATGCGGTAAGTGCCATCACGAGCCCTGCTCGTTTGAGAACCTCTGCTGACTCCGCATTTTGCTTATGGAGTGAGTCGAAATGCGCAAGGAGCGTGGTCGCATCTTGGATAGAGATTAAGAACGTTTTTGATGCGCGGGACATTAGTAGCGAGCGACTCTTCTAATTGGTTGAATGATTTTCTTAGTCTAATCCAGTCGTACCTCAAATAGCTGACTACGCGGGGGTGTCAGACCTCAGGTATGTCCCGCACTTCCACCACAGCCGGCAGCGGCACCCGCAGCACCACCGTCGTCAGCCCCCCTTGCGATCCCACTGACAACTGCGCACCCAGCCGCTGGGCCCGGGCCTGCATGCTGCGCAGGCCGGTGCCGTGCGTGGGGGTGTTGGCTGCTTTGGCCGCAGGCAGGCCCACCCCGTTGTCCTGCACCTGCAGCAGCAGCTGGCCGGCCTCGCGGGCCAGCACCACGTCCACGCGTTGGGCGTGGCTGTGTTTGAAGGCATTGGTCAGGGCTTCTTGCAGAATCCGCAGCACATCCAGGCTGGCACTGGTGGGCAGGTGCAGCTGGTCGATATGGCTCAGCTGCCAGTGCACCTCCATGTCATGCACTTCGAACAGCTGGCTCATGCGGTAGCGCATGGGGGCGAGCAGCTCGCCCAGCGACAGCTCGCCATAGTGCTGGGCAGAGGCCAGGTCGATGATCAGCCGCAGGTCATCGCGCATGCCGCGCAGCATGCCCAGCACCTGGTCGGGTGGCAGCGCGCCGCGTGTGCGCTCCAAGGTGGTGATATTGCCGATCAGCATGCCGCCCAGGCCGTCGTGCAGGTCGTGGGCGATATTGACGCGCTCGCCCAGGCGGGCCTGCAGCAGCTCCAGCTCATGGCGGCCGGCCAGCGATTCGGTCAGCTCGGCGCGGGCCTCGGCCACATGGTGCTGCATCTCGTCATTGAAGCTCTCCACGCGCCGGGTGTTCTGCACAAAGGTCCAGGCCAAGGTCAGCGCAATGCCGACGGTGGCGAGTGGCTCGGTGTAGGTGGCCAGGTAGAAGTTGTCGTCCACGATGCGGGTGAAGACCAGCAGGTCATGCGCCATCGCCAGCGCGCTGGCCAGCGCCGTGAGCGACAGCAGGCGCTGGGCCTGGTTGCCGTTGCGCCAGGCCAGGCCGACAAACACTCCAGCGGTGGTGAACAGCAGGGCCGATGAGGCCCAGGCCATGACGTTGCGCATCTCTCTGAGCTGCGCATCGGGCACCAGCAAGGTGATGGCCGCCAGCGCGGCAATAACCAGCCACATGGCGGCCTCGCGCCTGGGCCAGCGGCGGCCCATGAAGCGCAGCACAAACATGGCATTGCAGCCGTGGTAGAGCACATAGGCGATCGAGACCACAGCCGCATAGGTGTTGATGTGGTGGAACGGCCAGGGCGTCACGCTGACAAAGTTGACGGTAAAGCCCACCCAGGCGGCCTGGCGTGCGGCATACCAGCCGTAGGCGGCCTCTTGGCGGCGCATCAGCCACAGCACCAGGAAGAAGCAGCCCAGGGTTGCGCCCACGCCCAGGTGCAGCCAGTTGAGGTTGTGCCGCACCAGGTAGCTGTCCTGCTGCGCCGCGCGTAGCAACTCGGGTGCGCCGATCTCGACCGGGCCCAGCGCAGGTTGGTAGGCGTAGTAGCCGCTCACGCGGATCAGCAGCTCGTTGCTGCCGCTGTGCAGCAGCGGTGCGGGCAGTACCAGGTAGCGCGGCGTGTTCCAGGCACGTGTCATCGGCTCGGTCAAATACGGGTCGCGCTGCAGCTCCACGCCGTTGACCGAGATGACCCCGGCTTGCATCAGGTAGTGGATGTAGAGGCCCTGGGTCTGTGGCTCGCCGCTGATGTCCCAGTGCAGCCGGTACCAGACGACGCCGCTATAGCCCGGCCACTGCTGGTTCCAGTCGTTGGGCACCTTCACCGGCACCCAGCCGTTGTCGGGTGGCTGCTGGGCATTCCAGTCCGAGCGCGCGGCCTCGGCCGTGCCCGGCCAGGGCTGGCCTTGGGCCTGCGCGGGCGGTACCTGGCATAGCGCTGCCAGACAGATCAGCGCAGCAAGCCATGCTCGCGTGCACGCCGCAAGGCCTGCGTGCGCGAGCTCACGGCCAATTTGTCGTAGATATGCCGGATATGGGTGTCGATGGTCCATCGGGATAGGTGCAGGCATTCGGCGATTTCGCGGTTGCTCATGCCGGCGGCGACATGGTCGAGGATCTCGCGCTCGCGCTCGGTGAGCGCTTCGCGCAGCGCCGGGTCGGGCGGCTGCGACGGGGTGGGAGGGCGCCCGGCCGGGCGCCCCACCAGGTCCAGAATGCGCCGGGCAATGAAGGGGTCGATGGGCGCGCCGCCCTTGAGCACATTGCGCACCGACAGCGCAATCTCCAGGTCGTCGCGCTCCTTGAGCACATAGCCATTGGCGCCGGCGCGCAGCGCGCCCAGGATCATCTCCTCGGTGCTCCAGGCCGACACCACCAGAATCGGCAGCACCGGGTTGCGCGCGCGCAGCCAGTCAATCAGGTCAATGCCATTGCCATCGGGCAGGCCCAGGTCGATCAGCGCCATCACCATGGGCTGCAGGCCGCCTTCGGGCGCGGTCACCAATTGCTGGCACTCGGCCAGCGAACCGGCCTCGCACAGCTGATCGGCTGCGACGCCTACCGAGCCCAGCACGGCGCCCAGCCGGGCGAGCATGTCGGGGTCGTCATCAACCAGCAGTACGGGGAGTTGCGCAATAGCCATCGCTACATTTTGACGCAAAGAGGGAGATCTGCCATCACGCATTTACGGTAAATGCGGCTGTTATTGCCCCTGGCGCGCTAATGCCCCGCCAGCGCATGGAGCGTGGCAGGCGCCTGCCTGGCACTGAGCCGGGTGAGCAGCAGCAGCACCACTGAGGCCAGCAGCATGAAGGCCAGCCACGGAACGGTGCCCAGCACCACCACCTTGCCGGCCAGCGGCGTGGCGGCCGAGGAGATGCTGAGCTGGAACGCGCCCAGCAGCGCAGCGGTGGAGCCCAGCGCGCTGTGCTGCGAGCCCATCGCCATCGACATCAAGGTGGCCTCGGCCATGCCCAGGCCCCACATCGCAAGGAACATCCCCAGCACGATACCGGGCAGGCCCAGCTGCGCGGCAGCGGCGGCCAGGGCCAGGGCGGAGCCAGCCACCATCAGCAGCGCGCCGACGACAGCCAGCCTGGCAACGCCTGCGCGCTGCACCAGCTTGCCGCTGGTGACTGCGCCCATCAGCACCGCCACGCCGGTGGCGCCAAAGACCAGGCCAAAGCGGTCGGGGCTCAGGCCAAAGCGCTGCTGGTAGACCAGGGAGGCGCCGGCGATGTAGATGAACAGCACAAAGAAGGCGCTGGACAGCGCGAGCGCGGGCAGCAGAAACTGCCGGTCGCTGGCAATGCGCAGGTAGGTGCTGGCGACGGAGCGCAGCCGCAGCGGCAGCCGGGCCGCGCGCGGCAGGGTTTCGGGTAGGGCCATCGCGGTGTTCAAGAGGACCAACAGGCCCATCGCGCCGAGCACCACCATGACGCCGCGCCAACCATGGTGCACATCGACATAGCCGCCCACGGCAGGCGCCAGCACCGGGGCCAGGCCCTCGATGGTCATCAGCAAGGCAAAGAGCTGGGCGGCACGTGCGCCCTTGGCCACATCGCGCACCGAGCTCATCACCACCACCAGGGTGAGCGCGCCGGCCAGCCCTTGCACAAAGCGGCTGGTGAGCAAGATGCCGATGGAGGACGCCTGGCTGGCCCAGAACGAGGCCAGCGCAAAGGCCAGCAGCCCTGCCAGCAACGGACGGCGGCGGCCAAAGGCATCGACGATGGGGCCAAACAGCAACTGGCCCAGGCCCATGGCCAGCAGGAACACCGTCAGGGTCAGCTGCACCTGGGCATAGGGCACGGCCAGTTCGCTGGCGATCTCGGGCATCGAGGCCAGGTACATGTCGGTGGCCGAGGGGCCGAGCACGGCAATCAGTGCGAGAGAGGCGGCAAAGCGCAGGCCGCTGGCAGGTAGGTGGGTATCGGTTGTCATGGAAGGACTTGCTGTAGCAGCATGGACATGGGATGGGTGAGGAGGGGTGCAGCGGCGGGCATCAGGGCGCGGCGCTCGCGGGGACGAGCGCGATCAGCGCCAGCGCGGCGGAGGTGAGGCCAGCGAGGCCCGCGACGGTGAGCAGCGCCCGGTAATCGCGGCGGTCAATACGGCCGGCGCGGCCTTGCCATGCGGCAATCAGCAGCGATGCGGTCCACAGCGCAAGGGCGATGGCGGCGTGCGTCATCGCAAGGCCCTGTGCGTAGGCAAATGCGGCGCGTGCAGGCGCAGGCCGGCGCTGTCAGACAGCGACGCCAGGGCGGTGAAAAAAGCGCAGGGAGAAGACAAGACGGGGTCCTTTCTGGGAAAAATGCCGCAGGAAGGCCCGTTGAAAAAACAAATGCCGCCCGTGCGGCGGCATCGTTTCAAATGGGAATAGGAAATCGTGCCGCGCTTAGGAAGCGAGGCGGTACAGCACAGCGAAGGCGTACGAGATGATGACCATAGGTCGCGGATTATAGCGACGAATTTTTGCGATGCAAGCGATGGGCCGCTGTGCGGCGGCGGGTGCGGGCCGTGGCGCCGTCAACGGTCTGCATGGGCATGCCGAAGGTGTGCGGGCATCTAGGCCTGGGGCGGCGCGCATTCGGTGGTTGGCACTGAGTCACAACCCGCCCCGCATCTGGCTGACTGCCCATGGGGCTTAGATGGCGCGGCCTTTTGAGCAGGTTCTTAAAAGAACGGCCGAGAGGCAAGTTCGAGCCCCAGGGCAAGCAGCAATAGCAGAAAGCACTGCCGAAAGCGCTGGGGACTGATACGCGCCCGGACCCGAGTGCCCAGCCACATGCCCAGCAACGCAGGGATGACGCTGAGTGACGACAGGCCCAGCTGGTTCAGGCGAAATGCGTCGTTGGCCAGCAAGCCTGCGGCAAGGGCCAGGGTCGAGATGCTGAAGGACAGCCCCAGCGCCTGCACCAGCTCGTCCTTGTGCAAGCCAAGAGCGCCAAGGTAGGGAACGGCTGGCATGACAAAGACGCCGGTGGCACCCGTGACCATGCCGGTAACCAGCCCCACCAGCGGTGAAAGCCATGCCTCCAGCGCACGCGGGATGGAGAGCGCGGGCGCCAACCAGGCATAGACCGCATAGACGATCAAGGCCGATCCCAGGGCGAAGCCGGACCAGCGGGGGTCAACGCGCACCAGGAGCGCGGACCCGCCCACCGTCCCGATCACCATGGCCGCCAGCATGGGCCACAGGCGCCGCACCAGCGCTGCCACCGCGCCGCCAGAGAACAGTTGCCAAACATTGGTGACAAAGGACGGCACCACCAACAGCGTTGCCGCCATGGCCGGCGGCATCACCGTGCCCAGCAGCCCCATCGCTACCGTCGGCAGCCCCATCCCTGTCACCCCCTTCACCATGCCGGCAAAAAGAAAGGTGGCTGTCAGCAAGCCATAAAAGAACATTGAATCATGCATGGGGGACCTCCAGATGGCCCCATTGAACCGGATGGGTGGCAGAAGCACAATTCGGAATTTACGGCTAATGCTTCGGCAATTCCTGAGGATGGATTCAGTGGCTATGGAATATGGATAAACCAGTTGGAAATACCATAGCTACTTTGTGATCAAGGCTTTGGTGCAAGACCTTGGCATGAGCGCCGCAGTGCCGGGCCAGCCGCTGGCTCTGGTGCGGCGCGGGCGGCTCGGGTCCATCCCACCAGGCGAGGATTTTGCAGCGACTCTAAGCAAGAACCAAGGCGGCGCAGGCCATGGCCAGCATGGCCAGGCCCAGCCAGGCCTGGCTGGCGCTGCGGGTGCTGAACACCCAGATGGCAAGGGCGGTATAGAGCACAAAGCTCAGCAGGCTGGCGCTCAGCACCGCTTCGGCGCTGGATAGCCCGCTGAACCTGGGCAGCATGCGCGCAAGGGCTGCTGCGGCCAGGCTGGCCAGGCCATAGCCGCCCAGGCAGGCGGCCAACACCCGGCTGCTCACTTGCAGGCGGTAGGCTGGCTGGGTGGCCTGCCGCATTGCCGGCTTGGCCGGTTTTGGCAGTGGGGCCAGCGTTGCCGGCGGGCCTGGGCTGTGCCAGCGCCGCTTTACTGTCCAGGCCATGCCCATCAGCAGCAGGCCAAACGCGAGGGCAACCAGCTCTACGCTGGCGCTTTGCCAGTCGCCCCTCTGGGCGTAATGCCAGGCACAAAGGCCGGTGCTGGCCAGGTTCAGCAGCGGCAGCAGCATGCACAGGGCCGCTGCCAGCACCAGCTGCTCTACCCAGGCCCGCGCCGGGGGCCGGCAGGCGGCATGCAGCCCGCTGGCGGCCCAGAGCAGCAAAAAGCCGCGTATCTCCCACAGCTCGCGCCCCGGCAGGGCGGCGGGCAGCAGGCGGTTGAGCCAGAAGTAGCCCATGCAGGCCAGTGCCATACCGGCCAGGGCGGCCACGTTCAGGCACTCGACAAGCCGGTAAAAGCCAGCGGTAGCGCCACCAAACTCCTGCGCGCTTTTTTTGCGCCGCTTGACCATAAAGAGCATGGTGCCGGTGGCCATCATTGCCGTGCCCATCAGCCCGAAGACAAAGTACATCCAGCGCAGGGTCCAACCACCAAAGCTGGCCACATGCAGCGCTTCGAGCACCGGGTGGATCTGGCCGCTGTGGGTAGGTGCGTGTGGGTCGGGGTTGCGCAGCTGCAGCACCGCACCGCTCACCCCATCAAAACTCACCTGAGCGGCCTGGTGGAGGATGGTCTGCGTGTCGCTGGGCGGCTGGTGGAAGACGCGCACGGTCACCGAGGCATCGCCGGGCCGCTCGATAAACAGCATGCGCGGGCTGCGGCCGGTCAGCTGCTGCGCCTGGTCCAGCAGCTGCGCCAGGTCCTGCATCGCCGCAGGCTGGCCCTGCAGACTGCGGCGTGGCGGCGCGGCCTCGGGCGAGAGCTCGCCCTG
>NZ_KE148579.1:78993-79237 GCF_000410635.1 Comamonas sp. B-9 | reverse complement strand
AGCAAACGGGCCCAGGCCCACGGCCAGCACGGTGATCGTCGCCCAGACCAGCTCGGGCACCGAGCGCAGCAGGTTGAGCAGCGCGTTCCAGGGCGCGCGCCCGCGCGGCAAGGCCAGCAGCAGCCCGGCCATCGCCGCCAGCAGACTGCCGATGACGGAGATCGCCAAGGTCTCCCACACGCCCTGGGCCACCTTGCGCAGCCAGGCGGCGCTCAGGTCGGGCGAGAAAAAGCCGGCCACAAAG
>NZ_KE148579.1:75764-78827 GCF_000410635.1 Comamonas sp. B-9 | reverse complement strand
AGCCACCAGGACAGCAGATCGGCCAGCGCCACCAGCAGCATAAAGGCCAGCAAGATGCTGGCGACTTCGCCGCCATTGAGCATCTTCATCGCCTGGTCCATCAGCTGGCCCAGGCCGCCGGCGCCCACAAAGCCCATCACCACCGAGGCGCGGATTGCGCATTCCCAGCGGTAGACGGTGTACGAGGTGAGCTCGCGCGCCGCTTGCGGCAGCGCGCCATAAAGCAGCGCCTGCAAGCGGCCTGCGCCGCTCGCGCGCAGCGCGCGGGCCGGGGCCGGGTCGGTGGATTCCAGAATCTCGGCATAGACCTTGGCCAGCATGCCGCCATAGGTCAGGCCCAGGGCTAGCACGCCAGCGGCGGGGCCCAGGCCAAACACCCGCACAAACACCAGCGCCCAGACCAGCTCGGGCACGCCGCGCAAAATGGTCAATACACCCCGGGTGATGGGGTTGAGGCTGACTTTCTCTCTTGCAGCGCCGCTCGCCAGGTACGACAGCGGCAGCGCCAAAACCAGCGCCAGCGCCATGCCGGCGGTGGCAATCGCCAAGGTCTCCAGGCTGGCCTGGCCCAGGTAGGCCAGAAACTCCGGACTGCTCTCGGGCGGCAGAAACTGGGCTAGAAAACCACCGACCACTTTGAGGTTGTTGCTGTCAAAAAACGGCGCCAACGAGAAGCCCGAGGTCTGCAACATCGGCCACAGCACCAGCAACGCCAGCAGCAGCGCGATAAAGCGCCCACGCGCTGCCGGATCGCGGCGGTGCGTGTGGGTGGCAGCAGCTGGCATCAGCGGCATGTGACCACTTCAGCTGCAGGGGCTGGCACAAGCTGCGGCGCGGCGCTGCCCATGCTTCCCAGCGTAGGCAAGGCAGCCGCACTGCCATCGGCATGGGCGTACAAAGCCTGGAGCTGTGCCTGGCTCACCTGCGCGGCGGGCAGGTCAAAGGCAATCCGGCCATCGCGGATGCCGACTATGCGTGCAAAGCAGCCCAGCGCCAGGTCCACCGCATGCAGGCTGGCCACCAAGGTGGCCTGGCGCGCAGCGGCTTCTTGCACCAGCAGCTGCACGGTGGCCAGCGACAGCGCGGGGTCGAGCGCCGAGACCGGCTCATCGGCCAGAATCAGCCGGGCCTGCTGGTAGAGCACCCGGGCAATGCCCACGCGCTGGAGCTGGCCGCCCGAGAGCTGGTCGCAGCGCGCAAAGAGCTTGTCCTCTAATTGAACGCGGGCCAGCGCCTCACGGGCGCCGTTAATGTCTTGTGGGTAAGCCAGCGATGCCAGCGCCTTCCACAGTGGCCACTGGCCCAGGCGGCCTGCCAGCACGGCGGTGACCACGCGCTGGCGCAGCGCAATCGGCGCGCTCTGGTGCACGGTGCCGATGAGGCTGCGCAGCGCCTTGAGCTGGCGTGCCGTGGGGCTGGCAGGCGCGCTGGGCAAGACCTGGCCCAGCACCTGCATGCGGCCGCTGCTGGGCAGGTGGGCCGTGCCGATTACCGTCAAGAGCGAGGTCTTGCCCGCGCCGGACGGGCCGATCAGCGCAATGCTCTCGCCCTGCGCGGCAGAAAGGCGGATGCCCGAGAGCGCGACAAAACCGTTGGTGTGGGTCAGGCCCACATCGTCAAGCACAAAGCTCATGGATCAAATGCTGGAAAAACGCCGCAGAGGCGGCATGGGCACTGCACCAGCGCCCATGCCAGGCGGTCACTTACTTAAGCAGACCGGCGGACTTGGCGGCCGCCTCGGTGCCGGCATAGTTCTCGGGCTTGGTCGGGATGAACTTGGAGGCGCGCTGCAAATCCATGATCGCCTTGTGCTCGGGCTTGGCCGGGTCCAGCGCCAGGAAGGCATCGGTCAGCTTCTTGGTGATGGCCGGGTCCAGGTCGCCGCGCACGGTCCAGTTGTAGTCAAAGTAGGTGGGGGTGGTGGCAAACACGCGCACCTTGCTGGTGTCGACCTTCTTGGTCTCGACCAGCTTGTCCCAGACCGATGTGTTGAGCACACCCGCTTCTGCCTTGCCGGCCGCCACAAAGGCCACGGTGGCATCATGCGCGCCCGAGTAGGCCACGGTCTTGAAATCCTTTTCCGGGTTCAGGCCGTCTTGCAGCAGAAAGTAGCGTGGCATCAGGCTGCCCGAGGTGGACGAGGGCGCGCCAAACGCAAAGGTCTTGCCCTTCAAGTCAGCCAGCGTCTGGATGCTGGGGTCGGCGGTGATGAACTTGCTGGTGAAGACTGCGTCTTCGGCGCGCTGCACGATCGGGATCGCCGTGCCATTGGTGCGGATCTTGGCCTGCACATAGGTAAAGCCACCCAGCCAGGCCAGGTCCAGCTTCTTGGTGGCCAGGGATTCGACCACGGCCGCATAGTCGGACACCGGCGTGAACACCACCTGCATGCCCGTTGCCTGTGACAGGTACTCGCCCAGCGGCTTGAACTTGCGCTGCAGCTCTGTCGGCGCCTCGTCGGGGATGGCCGATACGCGCAGCACAGCAGGGGTGTCTGCATGGGCGCTGAAAGTTGCCAGGCTGGAGAGGGTCAGCGCGGCCAGCGACAGGCCACGCAGCGCCGAGCGGCGAGCGGTAGAGTGGGTCATAGAGCTTCCGTTCGTTAAGCCACCGCCGTCCGGATACACGGCGGTTTAATAGGCCGCGCGGGTTGCACGCAGCGATAAGGACCAAGGCAGTACACCGACCACCAAGGCGGATTCTTGCTTATTTGGCAAAACCACCGCTGCTCCTCACGTTCTTTTTTGGCCACAGCGGCATGCAAGCCCTCCCTGGTGCCAGCCATCGCCAGCCAAAGCTGCGCTGGTGCAGCGCTTGGGGTCAGGACAGCGCCAGCGGCGCAAAGTGGGCCTGCAGCGCGGCCAGCGCCAGCCGCACCCGCGCGGGCAGTGCCTGGCGCTCAGGGGTCAGCGCAGAGATGCGCAGGCTGCCGCAATCCCAGTCGGGCAGCAGGCGCAGCAGCTGGCCGCTGCGCACCTGGTCGGCCACTTCCAGCGAAAACAGCCGGGCGAGACCCAGCCCCTCGCTGCACAGCTGCTGCAGCGCGTACTGCTGGTTGCTGAT
>NZ_KE148579.1:40891-75573 GCF_000410635.1 Comamonas sp. B-9 | reverse complement strand
CAGGGTGCCCAGCGTGCGTGCCACCCAGTGGGAGTCGGGCAGCTCGCCCAGGCGAATGGCGATGTCCACCCGCTCTGCGACCAGGTCGCTGTGCGAATCATCGAGCAGCAGCTGCAGGCGCAGCTGCGGATGGGCATGCAGCAACGGAGCCAGCGCCCGGCCCAGCGGTGCGGCCAGGCCCAGCACGGCGGCAATGCGCAGCTCGCCCACGGGTTCGTCGCGCTCGGCATCGAGCTCGGCGCGGGCCTGGCGCGCGGCCTGCAGCATCACTGCGCACTGCGCATAAAAGCGCTGCCCGGCGTCGGACAGGCTGAGCCTGCGCGTCGTGCGGTGCATCAGCGGCAGGCCCGCCTGGGCTTCCAGCTGCCGCACCTGCTGGCTGACGGCCGAAGCACTCATGCCCAAAAGGCGTGCAGCAGCCGTCATCGAGCCTTGCTCGACCACCGTGGCAAAAATGGCCATGCGCTTGAGGTCATCCATCCGCAGATTATGAAGCACAGCTTCAAAGAATTGCTTCAAATAGAGGGATTATCAAATTAGCTCCCCAGCCCTACAGTGGGGTCATGGCGTGGCGCAAAGGCGGCCCGCCGATGTTCATGCAAAGGAAATAGGATGAAAGTCACCCTGATTGGATCGACCGGTTTTGTAGGCGCCGCATTGCTCGATGAATTGCTGCAACGCGGCCACGACGTGGTGGCCCTGGTGCGCGACCCCGCCAAGCTGGCGCCCCGCCCGCACCTGCAGGTGCTGCAGGGCGATGTGATGGATGCGGCCGTGGTGCAAAAGGCCGCGACGGGCAGCGACGCGGTGCTGTCGGCCTACAACGCGGGCTGGACCAACCCGAATATTTACGAGGATTTCCTCAAGGGCTCGCGCGCTATCGAGGCCGGCACCCGCGCAGCCGGTGTGGCCCGCTACCTGGTGGTGGGCGGTGCTGGCAGCCTGTATGTGAACGGCCAGCAGCTGGTGGATTCGCCCGAGTTCCCCGCTGCCATCAAGCCCGGCGCCAGTGCGGCCCGCGACATGTATACCGCGCTGCAAAAAGAGACAGCCCTGGACTGGACCCTGCTGAGCCCGCCCGTGGGTTTCCATGGCGGATCGGCTGCGCAAAGCCAGGGCCGCACGGGCCAATACCGCACCGGCAAGGATGAGCCGCTGTGGCAGGCCGATGGCAGCCCTGGCGATATCTCGGCAGCAGATCTGGCCGTGGCCCTGGTCGATGCGCTGGAGCAGCATCTGCACAGCAAGGCGCGCTTCACCGTGGCCTACTAAAGGCAGGTAGCAGGTCTAATCAGCCTGCGCCAGAAACGTCTGCACCCGGCCGAGCACCTGCTCGGCCATTTCGCGGTGCGGCACATGGTGGGCGCCGGCGATGATCTCGGTCTGGCCACCAGCCCCCGCCTGGCGCGCAATGCGCTCAGGGTGCGCGGTGCTGCCATATTCATCGAGCTCACCATGGATGGCGAGCAGGGGGCATTGCAGGCCGGGCAGCCAGGCGTCTACGCTCCAATCGCTAAACGCGGGGCTGAGCCAGGTCTCTGTCCAGGCATCCACCACCCAGCGCGCCTTGCTGCCGTGGTACTTGGCCAGGCGCTCCAGTTGCGCCGCGTCCTGGAACAGCGCACGGGCCTCGACAATGCCCGCCCGCGTGCGGTCTTCGACAAAGGCCTGGGCGGCGATGGTGACCAGTGCCGTACAGTCCTGGCCCGCGCCGGCCGCGATCGCAATGCCCATGCCGCCACCCACGCTGTGGCCCAGCAAGGCAAAGCGGTCCAGACCCAGATGCTGGCGCACGACGGGGAAGTACAACTCCGCCTCTTCGCCGACAAACTGTGTGGACAGCGTGTCTGCGCGCGCATCCGATTGGCCAAAACCCAGGCGGTCATAGGCGATCACCTGCCGGCCCGTGGCCTGGGCCAGCTGCGCCGGAAAATCGCGCCATAGCGCGACCGACCCCAGCGAGTCATGCATCAGCACCAGCGGCGCTTGGTGTGCGGTGCGCGGGGTCCAGGTTTTGGCATACAGCCGGCCCTGCTGGGGCAGGCCGATCCAGTGTTCTTGGGCGATGGCGGCGGTGTCGGAGATGGCAGTCATGGTCTCGGCGGCGAGGGAAATGACCGCATCTTAGTGGCGCCGGCCGGTGTTTATCTGCCCGCCGGGGACACCACAAAGTTCATCTGCATCTGCGCACGTGCCGGGTCGGTCCAGCGGTAGGGCAGCTCGGCCTCCTGCACCTGCAGCATCGCATCGACCGGCCAGGCGGCCCACCACCAGGCATCGGGCGCCGGGTCCTCGGTGGAGATTTGCAGCCAGGGCAACTGCTGGCGGCGCGCGCTTTCGGCGGCCTGCCAGGCGCAGTCCCTATGAAAGCCCGGCTCGTCCGCATCACAGACCACGATCTGGGCCTGGGGGAACAGAATGCGCATCACGCCGCCGGTGGTGTGGTGCTCGGCCAGCACCATGCCCTGGCCTTGGTAGCCGGCCTGGCGCAAAGTGCTGGCGATCAGGTCCAGCTGCCAGTTGAGGCGGTCACCCTTGCCGCGCTTGGCATCGCGCAGCGGCGCCAGCAAGGCCAGCGACCACACCAGCACCAGCATGCCCAGGCAGGCCAGCAGATAGCGCTGGCGGCTTTTGTCCGATGCGGCAAGCGCCGGCCAGCGGGCCAGTATGTAGAGCGGAAAAACCAGCAGCAGCGGCTGGATCCAGCGGCCATCGAACTTGGCTGCGCCGGCCAGCGCCATCAGCGCAAGCGAGCCCGCTACCAGCGCCATATAGAGGCCCAGCAATGGCACCAGCCAGTCAGGCGTGGGACTGTTATGGACGGTGCCGTTGGCCGCAGCGGGCTGCTGCCAAAAGCGCCCACTGGTCCAGCGTGCCATCAGCAGCCAGGGCAGCACGGCCAGCAGTAAAAAGGCCAGCAGATCACGCAGGCCCTGGGCCAGGCCGCTGAGGTAGGAGCTGGTCTCTGCCGGGTGCAGCTTGTCCAGCGTGGCGCCGCTGGCCGCTTGCCAATGCTCCAGCACCCACCAGGCATGCGGGGCCACCAGCGCGATGCTGATCAGCGGCGTGAGCCACCAGCCGCGCGAGAGCAGCGCACGGCGCGTGCTGCCCAAGCTCAGGCAGGCCAGCAGCATGGTGACGGCGACCAGCAGGTAGCTGTATTTGGAGAGCATGCCCCAGGCCACGGCCAGCCCCAGGTAGACAAAACCCAGCGGGCGCGGCTGGCGCAGCTGGCGCAGCAGCAACCACCAGGTCGCGCAGATGGCGCAGGTCAGCATCACCGTGTGGGTCTGGTCGCGCAGCAGCTGCCAGGCAATGCCGGGCAGCCAGGCCATGCCGGCAGCGGCCAGCCAGGCCTGGCGCGCGGGCAGTACCTCACGCGCGGCCAGCAGCATAAAGACAAAGCTCAGCGCGATCAGGCTGTTTTTGAGCAGCACTACGGCCAAGGTGCTAGGGCCCAGCACCCCCACCAGGGCCCATTGCAGCCAGGTGTAGAGCGGCGGCTGGGGCCCGTAGCCCAGTGCCAGCTGCTGCGACCAGACCAGCTGCTCGTTCTGGTCCCAGGACACCCCGTGCGAGGCCAGCAGGCGGCTGGCCATGACCAGCACAAACAGCGCTGCAATCCAGCGCAGGGCTTGGCGGTCAACGGCAGGGGGCTGGGTAGGGAGCGGGGTCATGCAAGCGGCAAGAAGGGCGGCATGGCCGCCAAAAAAACTGCCCGATCATAAAGGGCAGACGTAAAGCCAACGCAAAGCGCGAAGGCGGTTTGCTGTGATTTTTAGCCTGCGCTGGGCCAGGGCGCATCGCCATAGAGCTGCGCTGCGCTGATGCCCAGATCCAGCCGCTGGATGGGCAGCGGCGGCGGTTGCAGCTGCAAGCCCAGGCGCTGGTAGACGCCTTCGCTCGACAGCCCGTAGGGCGCCGCATCGGCATTGTCAAACGCAAAGAACACCTGTTTGGCCTGGCCCGCCACGATTGCGGCCAGGCACATGGGGCAGGGGTGGCCGGAGGCATAGACCGTCAGCCCCTGCAGATGCGGCAGCTGGCGCTGGTGGCAGCAGTCGCGGATGGCTTCCATCTCGGCGTGGCCCGTCATGTCCTGCGTCTGGCTGATGGTGTTGACGCCCCGGCCCAGGATGCTGCCCGCATCATTGGCAATCGCTGCGGCAAAGGGGCGGCCTTTTTGCAGATGGCGGTTGCGGTGGGCGCTGGCTAGCACCTCGCGCAGGATGGCGGCGTGCTGGGCGTGCAGGGTGTCGGTCATGGGGCGCTTCTTATCGGGGAACACCTGGCCGATTGTGCTGTCAGCCTGTGGGCCTGTGACGCCTGGCTGGCAAAGGCTGACAGTGGCACTGCGGCACTGGGCCTGGTGGGGGCTGCGCGAACTGGGGCAAGATGCAGGCATGCATACCGCCCCCGTATCCACTCCTACCGTGCCCAGCGATGGCTGGAACCCTGCACAAACCGGCCATGCCTTGTTCCGCACCCGGCTGGGTGTTTGCGGCATTGCCTGGGGTGCGCAGGCCGTGGTGGCGCTGCGGCTGCCCGAGCCCAGCCTGGAGGGCACACAGATGCGCCTGCTGGAGCACGCACGCCAGCGCCGCGAGGGCCTGTGGCCGCAGGCCCAGGTGCCAGGAGATTTGAGTGCGCAGGCCCTGCAGGCGGTGGCCGGCGTGCAATGGCTCTTGGCCGGGCGCCAGGGTGGTGCCGACCTGGATCAGGGCGCGCCCTGGCCCGATGCGCCCGCCCCTGTGCTGGGTGATTTGCGCAGCCTGCTGACCTTGAACCGCTGGTCTGCGCACAGCGGTTTACCGCTGCTCGATGATGTGGTGCTGGACTGGCATGGCGTGCCGGATTTTTCGCGGGCGGTCTACCAGCTGGCATTGGCCATTGAGCCGGGGCAGACGCGCAGCTATGGTGAGCTGGCCGACGACTTGGGTGGCAAGGGGATGGCCCGTGCAGTAGGCCAGGCGCTGGGGGCCAACCCCTTTGCACCCGTGGTGCCCTGCCACCGCATCTTGGCGGCGCATGGCGCGCGCGGCGGCTTCTCGGCCAATGGTGGCACGCGCACCAAGCTGCAGCTGCTGGAGTGGGAGGGCGCAGCGCTGGGCGATGGCGTCAGCCTGGGTCTGTTTGACTGAGTCTCTTTGAATGGTAAATAAAAGGGCCGCGACAGCGGCCCTGGGTGCATGGCAATAGCGTCCAGCCTCAGACCACGCCTTCGCTGTGCAGCTGCGCAATCTGCGCGGGCGAGCGGCCCAGCTCGGCCAGGATCTCGTCGGTGTGCTGGCCCATTGCAGGGGGTGGGCGGCGCACCACCGGCGGGGTAGCAGTCAGCCGCATGGGGCTGGCGACCGTGCTGATGGTGCCGATCTGGTCGCCGGCATCGCGCGGGATCTGCACATGCAGGCCGCGAGCAATCACCTGCTCGTCCTCAAAGGCCTGGGCGATGTTGTTGATGGGGCCGCAGGGGACGGCCTTGTCTTCGAGCAGCGCAATCCATTCGGCGGTGGTGCGGGTCTTCATCAGCGGGTACATCAGTTCCTGCAAATCCTTGCGGTGGATAATGCGGCCCGAGTTGCGGGTAAAGCGCGGGTCCTGCGCCCAGGCCTCGTTACCAGTAGCGGCGCAAAAGCGGGCGAACTGGCCATCGTTGCCAATGGCCAGCAGCACATTGCCGTCCTTGCTGGGGAAGTCCTGGTAGGGGCCCACGCTGGGGTGGATATTGCCTGCGCGCTGCGGAATATCGTCTGCGTTCAAATAGCCCACGGCCTGGTTGGCCAGCACGGCCATGCCCACATCCAGCAAGGCCATGTCGATGTGCTGGCCCTCGCCGGTCTGGTGGCGGGCCTGCAGCGCGGCCAGGATGGAGCAGCAGGAATAAATGCCGGTAAACACATCGGTGACCGCGACACCCACCTTGAGCGGGCCGCCACCGGGCTCGCCATCGGGATGGCCGGTGATGCTCATCATGCCGCTCATCGCCTGCACCATCAGGTCATAGCCAGCGCGTGGAGCGTAGGGGCCTGTCTGGCCAAAGCCGGTGACCGAACAGTAGATCAGGCGCGGGTTGATCTTGCGCAGGCTTTCATAGTCCAGGCCATAGCCCTTGAGGCCGCCCACCTTGAAGTTCTCGACGAGGATGTCGGCATCCTTGGCCAGCTCGATGATCAGCGCCTGGCCCTGGGGCGAGGCCATGTCGATGGTGATGCTGCGCTTGTTGCGGTTGCAGCAGGTGTAGTAGCTGGCCTGCTCGGTCTTGGCGCCGTCATCGGTGTGCAGGTAGGGAGGGCCCCAGTGGCGCGTGTCGTCGCCAGCCTCGGGGCGCTCGACCTTGATCACCTCGGCGCCCAGGTCACCCAGCATCTGCGCGCACCAGGGGCCGGCCAGCACCCGCGACAGATCCAGAACTTTGATGCCGTCCAGCGGCGCGATGCTTGCGGTCATGGTGTCTCCAAATTTGATAGCTGCCCATGCATGTGCAACAGGCGCTGCAGCAAGAAATTTCTGCAAAACTCGCCGATGGTACGTGCGGCCTCAGGGCGGCGCCATTCGCATCCGGCAAGGGGGTGGTTAAGCGATCACAAAACACCACAACCCACCCACGCAGCGCCTGCGGTGAAGTGGGTTGTGGGCGGGCATGCAGCGGGCGCTGCATGCGATGGGGCTCCGGCGGTGCTTAGTTGGCGAACGCGGCGATGCCGGTCTGGGCCCGGCCCAGGATCAGCGCGTGCACATCGTGCGTGCCTTCGTAGGTGTTCACCACTTCCAGGTTCACCAGGTGGCGCGCCACACCGAACTCGTCGCTGATGCCGTTGCCGCCCATCATGTCGCGGGCCAGGCGGGCAATGTCCAGTGACTTGCCGCAGTTGTTGCGCTTGATCAGCGAGGTGATCTCGATCACGTTCTGGTGCTCGTCCTTCATGCGGCCCACGCGCAGTGCCGCTTGCAGGCCCAGCGTGATTTCGGTCTGCATGTCGGCCAGCTTTTTCTGGATCAGCTGGTTCGCGGCCAAGGGGCGGCCAAACTGCTTGCGGTCCATCGTGTACTGGCGGGCGGTGTGCCAGCAGAACTCGGCTGCACCCATTGCGCCCCAGGCAATGCCAAAGCGGGCGCTGTTCAGGCAGGTGAAGGGGCCCTTCAGGCCACGCACTTCGGGGAAGGCGTTTTCTTCGGGCACAAACACATCGTCCATGACGATCTCGCCGGTGATCGAGGCGCGCAGGCCCACCTTGCCGTGGATCGCAGGAGCCGACAGGCCCTTCATGCCCTTTTCCAGCACAAAGCCGCGGATCTGGCCGACGGCGCCGCCTTCGGAGACTTCCTTGGCCCAGACCACAAACACATCGGCGATGGGGCTGTTGGTGATCCACATCTTGCTGCCCTTGAGCTTGTAGCCGCCATCGACCTTGTAGGCGCGGGTGGCCATGCTGCCTGGGTCGGAGCCATGGTCAGGCTCGGTCAGGCCAAAGCAGCCGATGAACTCGCCCGATGCCAGCTTGGGCAGGTACTTTTGCTTTTGTGCTTCGGTGCCGAACTCGTTGATCGGCACCATCACCAAGGAGGACTGCACCGAGGCCATCGAGCGGTAGCCCGAGTCGATGTATTCGATCTCGCGTGCCACCAGGCCGTAGCTCACATAGTTCAGGCCGGCGCCACCGTATTCGGTCGGGATGGTGGGGCCCAGCAGGCCCAGCTCGCCCATCTCACGGAAGATGCTGGTGTCCACCGATTCCTTGCGGAACATTTCCTGCACGCGCGGTGCGAGCTTGTCGCGGCAGTAGGCACGGGCCGCGTCGCGGATCATGCGCTCGTCTTCGGTCAGTTGTTCGTCGAGGTGGAAGGGGTCTTCCCAGGTGAATTGCGCCATGTCTTGCTCCTTGGATCTGTGTTCGCTGGTCGGAAGGCAGGCCGGGCGCAGAAGCGCGGGTCTGCCAAAACAGCCGCCATGGTAGGCCTGCCGCAGCGCAGGGGCAAACGATTGTTTATCATCCAGATATGTGTATTACGCATTTGTAAAAATGCCGTCGCAGTGCATTTGCAGAGAATAAAGGGGTGAGTGCATGCGTCACACAGGAGACAAGATATGCGCCGACTGATTCCTTCAACCCAGGCGCTGGCCTGCTTTGAGGCCGCTGCCCGCCACGAAAGCTATACCCGCGCCGCCCAGGAGCTGGCGCTGACGCAAAGCGCCGTCTCGCGCCAGATCATTGCGCTCGAAGAGCAGCTGGGCGTGCAGTTGTTCAAGCGCTCGCGCCATGGCATGGTGCTGACGGCCGCAGGCCACCAGTACAGCCAGCAGGTGGCGCAGTGGCTGCAGGGCATCGAGCGCGGCACCCTGGACATCATGGCCCACCAGGGCGCGGGCGGCGCGATCAGCATTGCGGCCGTGCCCACCTTTGCCACCCGCTGGCTGCTGCCGCGCCTGCCGCAGTTCCTGCAGCAGCATCCGGGGGTGGTGGTGCATATCGATGTGCAGACCCGGCCCTTTGCCTTTGCCGAGCGCCAGGTCGATGCCGCCATCTATGCCGGCACGGCCGAGCAGGCGCGCCAGTGGCCGGGCACGCAGGCCGCTTGGCTGATGGACGAGCTGATCGTGCCGGTCTGCAGCCCGCGCCTGCTCGAGGGCGCCACCCAGCGCGGGCGCGGCCGTGCCTACCTGACTGTATCGCCCCAGGTGCTGGCCCAGCTGCCGCTGCTGCAGCAAAGCACCCGGCCGGACGGCTGGCGCAAATGGTTCGATGCCGCTGGCGTGCCTGCCCCCCATGCGCTCGATGGCCCGCGCTATGAGCTGTTCTCGATGCTGGCCGTGGCTGCTGCGGCCGGTATGGGCGTGGCGCTGATCCCGCCGATGCTGATCGAGGATGAGCTCGCCCGGGGCGAGCTGGTGGTCGCCTGTGAGCAGCCTTTGACCGGCAGCCGCGCCTATTACTGGATGACCCCGCTGGCGACCGAGCCCCTGCCTGCCCAGCCCGCGCTGCAGGCCTTTGGCAGTTGGCTCAAAGGCCGGGCCGCCTAGCGGCCTAAGGGTAAGTGCTGCAGCGCAACAGGCCCCCGGCATCACTACAATCTAAAAATTGCCTTAGAGGTAAAAACCGCCGTCCCAGAGACTAGGATGGACGGTATTCCCATAACGCCAGCCGTTGGCGAGAGACACAGGAGATCCGCGTGCCGGAAAACACCCCAGGAACTGCCACCGCGTCCGAGCGCGTCGTCAAGAAATACCCCAACCGCCGTCTGTACGACACCCAGACTTCTGCCTACATCACCTTGGCCGAGGTCAAGGCCCTGGTCATGCAAAACGAGCCCATCGTCGTCAAGGATGCCAAGACCGGCGAGGACCTGACGCGCAGCATTCTGCTGCAGATCATTCTGGATGAGGAAGCCGGCGGCGCGCCGATGTTCACCGAGGCCATGCTGGTCAACATCATCCGCTTCTACGGCCATGCGATGCAGGGCTTTATGGGCTCCTACCTGGAGCGAAATGTGCAGCTGTTCACGGAGATGCAAGGCCGCTTTGCCGACCAGATGAAGGGCGCCACGCCCGAGATGTGGCGCAATTTTCTGGGTATGCCGATGCCCGGCGTGCCAGGCATGCCCGATGCGAGCAACTACCAGGCGCAGTCGCAGCAGTTCTTCCAGCAGATGCAGGAACAGATGCAAAAGCAGACCGAGCAGATGCTGACGGCTTTTGGCATCAAGCGGCCTTGAGGCAGGCCATCTAAAGCATCCGCTGCCGTGCTGCCATTAAGCAGCTAGGCATGCGGATGCGGGTGCAATTCCCGCCAACCAGACCTGTGATCGACCGCCATCTACCGGAAGTTTCGGTAGACGGCGGTTTTTGTTGCTGTGGAGCCCCCGCCTTCGGGTCTATACCCCAGGGGCGAGGCCTTTGTGGGCGCCTGCTTTAAAATACCGGCCTGACTAGTTGCCAGGTTCCCCTGCCAGAAAAATGAATACCGATACCCACGCTGCCACTGCGACGCTCGACGCCAACCGAACCCCCAAGGTGGGGTTCGTCAGTTTGGGCTGCCCCAAAGCCCTGACCGACAGCGAGCTGATTCTGACGCAGTTGAGCGCCGAGGGCTACCAGACCTCCAAGACCTTTGAAGGTGCCGATCTGGTGATCGTCAACACCTGCGGCTTTATTGACGATGCCGTGCGCGAGAGCCTGGACACGATTGGTGAGGCGCTGGCCGAGAACGGCAAGGTGATCGTCACCGGTTGCCTGGGCGCCAAGATGGGCGATGGCGGCGGCAACCTGGTCAAGCAGATGCACCCCAGCGTGCTGGCGGTCACGGGGCCCCACGCCACGCAAGAGGTGATGGACGCGGTCCACACCAACCTGCCCAAGCCGCATGACCCCTTCATCGACCTGGTGCCCGGCAGCTTTGGCGAGGCGGGTATCAAGCTCACGCCCAAGCACTATGCCTACCTGAAGATCTCCGAAGGCTGCAACCACCGCTGCACCTTCTGCATCATCCCCTCGATGCGCGGTGACCTGGTCAGCCGCCCGATTGGCGATGTGCTCAAGGAAGCCAAGGCGCTGTTTGCCGGTGGCGTCAAGGAGCTGCTGGTGATCAGCCAGGACACCTCCGCCTATGGCGTGGATGTGAAATACCGCACCGGTTTCTGGGATGGCAAGCCGGTGAAGACCCGCATGCTGGAGCTGGTCGAAGCACTGGGCGAGCTGGCCAAGCCGCATGGCGCCTGGGTTCGCCTGCACTATGTGTACCCCTACCCGACGGTGGACGCGATTTTGCCGCTGATGGCCCAGGGCCTGGTGCTGCCATACCTGGATGTACCGCTGCAGCACAGCCACCCCGATGTGCTCAAGCGCATGAAGCGCCCGGCCAGCGGCGAGCGCAATCTCGAGCGCATCCGCGAATGGCGCGCGATCTGCCCTGAGCTGGTGATCCGCTCGACCTTTATTGCCGGCTTCCCTGGTGAGACCGAGGAGGAGTTCGAGCACCTGCTGGACTTTATCCGCGAGGCCGAGATTGACCGTGCAGGCTGCTTTGCCTATAGCCCCGTGGAGGGCGCGACTGCCAATGAGCTGCCCGGCATGCTGCCCGCTGAGGTGCGCGAGGCGCGCCGCGCCCGCTTCATGGAAGTGGCCGAAGAGGTCTCTGCCAAGCGCCTGGAGCGCCGTGTGGGCCAGACCATGCAGGTGCTGGTGGACAAGGCCATCGGCCTGGGCAAGAAGGGCGGCATTGCCCGCACCTATGCCGATGCGCCCGAGATCGACGGTGTCGTGCACCTGCTGCCGCCCGAGAAGCTCAGCAAGACCTACAAGGTCGGCGAGCTGATCAAGGTACGCATTGTGCGCAGCCAGGGCCATGACCTGGTGGGTGTGCCGGTTTAAGCGCTCAACCTTATCTAAAACAAAGGGGCCTTGCTGGATCAGCAGGCCCCTTTTCTGTGGACGGTGCGCTTTTGCGGTACGCGCTTATTCGACCTGCAGGCCGACCAGCTCGGGGAAATCGACCGGGTACTGTGGCTGCATGTCGAGCAGGCAGTGGTTGAGCAAGGTGTTGACCATCAGGTTGCGGTGCAGCTTGTTGTCGGCTGGCACCACATACCAGGGCGCATGGGCGGTGGAGGTGGCTTCCAGCAGGTCCTCATAGGCTTGCTGGTAGGCGTCCCACTGCTTGCGCACCGTCAGGTCGTCGAGGCTGAACTTCCAGCGCTTTTCCGGCACATCGATGCGCTCTTGCAGCCGCGTGCGCTGCTCGTCCTTGCTGATGTGCAGCATGCACTTGAGGACGGTGGTGCCGTTCTCGGCCAGCAGGCGCTCAAAGTCGTTGATCTGCGCATAGCGCTGCTTGGCGACCTGGCGCGTGATCCAGCCGTTGACCAGCGGCACCAGCACATCTTCGTAGTGGCTGCGGTTCCAGATGCCGATCTCGCCTTTGGCTGGGGCCACGGCATGGCAGCGCCAGAGGTAGTCGTGCGAGAGCTCTTCCTTACTCGGACTTTTGAAGGTGGCCATGCGCAGGCCCTGCGGCCCCGTGGTCTTGAAGACGCCGCGCACGGTGCCGTCCTTGCCGCTGGTGTCCATGCCTTGCAGCACCAGCAGCACCGAGCGCTTGTTCTCGCCCTGCAGCGGCCGCATCAACTGGGCCAGCTGCTTGTTGAGCATCTTCAGGTCCTTTTCCTGGGCCTTGACCGTGCCATGCGCAAACGGTGTGGCGGCCGGGTCGTAGTCGGCCAGATGGATAGCGCCCTTGATGGGCACGCGGTAGTTCTGCGGATTGGGCATATCAGGCTAAAGGGTGAAACGGGCAAACTGGCAAACGGGGTGCAACAGGCCATGATTTCAGCTTTTGGCGGGCTTGTCACCTGGGGCGCCCCGCCAGCAAGGGTATTCATGGCCCAGCGGTCTTGCCCGCCGGGCTTGGCACAGGCGCTCAGACCATCTTGCGGATGGGGCGCTTTTTCCAGACGGCCTGGTAGTACCAGGTCTGCAGCGCCAAGGTGATGCCGTAGGAGACGGGAAAGGCCATCCAGATGCCCACCAGGCCAAAGTGGCGGCTGAACAGCCAGGCCAGCGGCAGCTCCAAGGTGGCAATCACGCCGATGGTGATCAACGTGGGCACCAGGACATCGCCGCTGGCACGCATCAGTGCTGCCAGCGAGGCAAAAGCACCAAACAGCAGGCCGCTCCACAGCACAATGCGCAGCAGCTCCACGGCCACATGCAGCACCTCCTGATCGGTGATGAAGATGGACAGCAGGGGCCGCGCAAAGATGCTGCCCAGCAAGGCCGTGGCGCCCCCGATGGCCATGTTGATCTGCATGGCGGTGCGGGCAATGGCGGGCAGGCGCTCGCTGCGGCCCGCGCCAATCGATTGGGCCGCCAGGATGGAGGCGGTGATGGCGACCGAGATCAGCGGAAACTGGGCAAAGGCATTGATCTGGTTGACGGCGCCGTAGGCAGCGGTGGCGTTGGAGCCAAAACCGTTGATCAGCGACAGCACGACGAGGCCGGCCAGCGAGGTGGCGATCATCAACACGCCGGTGGGGATACCCACGCGCAGTACGCCGCGCAGCAAGCCCCAATCCGGGCGCATGGCGCGCAACAGGGCCCTATTGGGAGCCAGCACGCTGCGCTTGCGGCGCAGCTGCACCGTCAGCCAGACCAGAGCGATGCTGAAGCCCAGGATCATCGACACCCCGGCGCTGGCCACGCCCAGGCGTGGGAGGCCGCCCCAGCCGGCAATCAGCGCAGGCGTGCTGACCAAGCCAATGCCGGTGGATACGATCAGCGACCACATGGGCGTGAGCGTGTCGCCCACGCCGCGCAGCAGCGAGGTGAACAGCAAAAAGATAAACAGCCCCGGCATGCCCAGCAGCACGATGCGCGAGTAGATGGTGGCCTGCTCCAGAATATCGGCCGGCGTGCCCAGCATGCGCATGATGGGCTGGGTAAACAGGCCGCCAAACAGCGCCACGGCCGCGCCCATGGCCAGCCCGGCAAGCAAGGTGGTGCCGGCAATGGCGCGTACTTTGTCGGGTTGCCCCGCGCCCCAGGCCTGGCCGATCAGCACCGAGGCGCCAGCCCCCAGGCCAATGACAAAGGCGATAAAGACAAACATCACCGGAAAGAACGCCGCGACAGCAGCGAGGGCCTTGACCCCCATCATCTGGCCCAGGAACATGCTGTTGAGCGTGCCCGAGAGGGACTGCAGGATGTTGGACAGCAGCATGGGGCCCAGAAACACCATGAAGACTTGCCACAGGGGGCGAACAGGCGGGGCGGGCGGCGCAGCCTGCGGTGCGGAGATGGACGTGGACATGGGCGGAGGGGAGGGGGGTGCTGCGGATGGCATGCGTGTTGGAGCTTAGACCGGCCAGATGGGGCGGCTGAGCTGGTGCAGATAGGCTTGCACATCATCGGGCCAGGCCTGGGTCTGCAGCAAGAATGCCGGTTGCTTGTGGGCAAACAGCGCGCGGCAGGCTTCGTCAAAGCCGGGCAGGTCGCCCGCCATGGCCTGCATGAACTGGTAGGTGGCCTCGGTCGCTGCGCGCTGCGAATCCTGCTGGGCATGGGCATTGCGGGCGTCGTCGATGAGGCGGCGCAAGGCCGCTGAGGCGCCGCCGGGCTGGCGGTTGAGCCAGTCCCAATGGCGGGGCAGCAAGGTCACCTCGCGCGAGACCACGCCCAGCTTGGGGCGGCCAACGGCGCGTGCCGTTCGGCTGTGGGTTGCTGCCTCTACGGGTGCTGCAGCGGCGGCGGGCGCTAAGGCGGTGGCGTCCAGCAAGTCTGCAGGCTGTGCGGCTGGTGCCAGCTCCGAGCGCCAGTTCAGATCCAGGCGCAGTCCGGAAAGGTCATCAAACACCCACAAGGGGGTGAGGCTGCCGCCGGGATGGAGTTCGTCATGGTTTTGCAGATAGCGCAACACGGTGAGGCGGTCGGCTTGCAGCAGGCGCTGGTGACCCTGGAAGATGGTCAGCCGGCTGGTCAATGTCTCGGTAGTCATGGCCACTTGTTCGTTGTTCTCTTAATAAGCGGGTCATTTTACCGGGGCAAAAATATTTGGCTATTTTTAATGGGTAAAAATATGTATCTGGCTGCGCACCGGGGCAGATGGCCGTTGGCAGCCGCTACTGGGCTGGAGGGGTGGCAGTGCTGAGGACAAAAAAAACCTCCAGCGCGGGGCATGGAGGTTGTTCTGGCTGGGGACCTTGTGGCCCAGGCATTACACGCGCTTGCGGTATTCAGCAGTGCGGGTGTCGATTTCGATCTTGTCTTCCTGGCTCACGAACAGCGGCACAGCGATTTCGAAACCGGTAGCGATCTTGGCGGGCTTGAGCACCTTGCCGGAGGTGTCGCCCTTGACAGCAGGCTCGGTCCAGGTGATTTCGCGCACGATGGTGGTGGGCAGCTCGACCGAGATGGCCTTGCCGTCATAGAACACCACTTCAGCGGTCATGCCGTCTTCCAGGTAGTTCAGCGCGTCAGCCATGTTTTCGGCTTCCACTTCGTACTGGTTGAACTCAGGGTCCATCCAGACGTACATGGGGTCGGCGAAGTAGGAGTACGTGCAGTCCTTCTTTTCCAGGATCACGTTGTCGATCTTGTCGTCGGCCTTGAACACGTTTTCCGTGCCGAAGTTGCCGATCAGGCTCTTGAGCTTCATGCGCACGGTTGCAGCGCCACGGCCGCCACGTGCGTATTCGGTCTTCAGAACGATCATCGGGTCCTTACCGAACATGATCACGTTACCAGCGCGGATTTCTTGAGCGATTTTCATAGCAATAGGTGCCTGTGTTGGGGCCGCTCAAACTACTACGGGCGGCGCGCAAGTGTCGTTGGACGGGCTGTGCTGCGCCGTAGCATGTTCCGCGGCGTTGTGCGCATCCATCAAACCCGGCCGCCTGCAGGCGCTGGGTGCGCGGATAAGCGCAAAGACTGCAATTCTAACATTTTTCGCCCGCAAATGCCATCAGCTGCTCGGCAAGGCTGGGCTGGCTCTGCAGAGTGTTGCGCGCGGCCTGCACGCACTGCGCCCATTGCGCCAGCAGCGCGGGCGTGATGGTGGGCCATGCTGGCGCGCTGCCATTGGCGTCTGGGATGCCATTCCAGGCCGCATGGGCTTGGCGCAGGCTGTCCGGCGCGTCCAGCCAGTCCAGAAAAGCCTCCAGCTTGGCATGGTGGGCGTGGTCATCCTGCGGGTAGATCTGCCAGACAAAGGGCAGGCCGGCCCACAGCGCCCGTACCAGTGAGTCTTCGCCACGCACAAAGTTCAGGTCGCAGGACCAGAGCATTTCGTCAAATTCCGGCTGGCTGCAGGGCGGCAGCAGCCGCACCTGGCCCGGCAGAGGCTGGGGCAAGAGTTGCTGCACCAGCGCCGCCGCGCGGCCCGGGGTGACCAGCCATTGCGTGGCCGTGCCAGCGCTGGCAAAAGCCTGCAAAAAAGCCGGGGGCTCGTAGCAGAACAGCGAAAACACCGGGTCGCCATCTTGCAGGCCATGCCGGGCGCGCCAGGCGCTGCGGTCAAAATCTGCCTGGCGCTGCGGCAGATCGGCCTCGCGCAGCAGGCCACCGGTGCCGGTGCTGAAGCCGGGGTAGAAGAACCAGCGCGTAAGGCCTGCGGCGGGGCCGCTCATCAGCCGTGAGGGCAGGCGGTGGCAGCGCTCGACATAGTCTTCGGCAGACAGGTATTCCAGGTTGATCCAGACGCTGGCTTTCTGCGTTGGGGACTGCGCACGCGCGGCCAGTGCCCGCTGAAAGGCGGCCGGAATCTCGCAGCCAAAGGCCTCGACCACCACATCGCCGACGCCACTGGTCGGAACCGCATCGGGCCAGGGCTGCACCGTCACGCCAGGCGCGCCCTGCGGCGCCATCCAGGCCAGGGCGCTGCCATCGTCCACCCACAGGCGCACCTGGCAGCCGCGCTGGGCCAGGTCGGCAGCCAGGCGCCAGCACACGCCGATATCGCCAAAGTTGTCGATTACCTGGCAAAAGATATCCCACAGCGGCGTGGCGGCCTGGGTTGCGGCGAGGGATGTGGTGGAAGCGGGGAAGGGAGTCATCACCCGCGCGATGATAGTGCAGTCCCGGGCGTCACTGACTGGCATGGCCTCCTGGGCCACAATAGCCTTCAGTTGATCAAGCATGGAGACAGACATGAACCCACACACTGCAACCCCCGGGCCGATGGCTTTGCAAGGCGTCAAGGTGGTCGAGATGGGCCAGCTGATTGCCGGGCCGTTCTGCGGCAAGACCTTGGGTGAGTTTGGCGCCGAGGTGGTGAAGATCGAGGCCACCGGTGCGGGTGACCCGCTGCGCAACTGGCGCCTGCTGCAGGATGGCACGTCGGTCTGGTGGCAGGTGCAGTCGCGCAACAAGCAGTCGCTGGCTTTGGATTTGCGCCAGAAGGAGGCGCAGGATATTGCGCGCCAGCTGATTGCAGAGGCCGATGTGCTGGTGGAGAACTTCCGCCCCGGCACGCTGGAGGGCTGGGGCATGTCACCCGAGGAGCTGCATGCGATCAACCCGGGCCTGGTGATGCTGCGCATCTCCGGCTATGGGCAGACCGGCCCCTACCGCGATCTGCCCGGCTTTGGCGTGATTGGCGAGGCCATGGGCGGCCTGCGCCACCTGACGGCCGAGCCCGGGCGGGTGCCGGTGCGCGTGGGGGTGTCGATCGGCGACACCTTGGCGGCGCTGCATGGCGTGATCGGTGTGATGATGGCGCTTTACCACCGCAAGGTGAATGGCGGCAGCGGCCAGGTGATCGATGTGGCCTTGCACGAGGCGGTCTTCAATGTGATGGAAAGCCTGATCCCGGAATACAGCGCCTTTGGCACGGTGCGCGAGGCAGCGGGCAGCGCCTTGCCGGGCATTGCGCCATCGAACGCCTATGCCTGCCAGGATGGCTGGGTGCTGGTGGCCGGCAATGGGGACAGCATCTTCAAGCGGTTGATGGACACCATTGGCCGGCCGGACTTGGGCCAGGCCCCCGACCTGGCCAGCAATGCGGGCCGGGTGGCGCGTATTGACGAGATTGATGCCGCCATCAGCGCCTGGACGCAGCCCCGCGCCATTGCCCAGGTGATGGATGCCTTGGCCGCTGCACGGGTGCCGGCCGGCAAGGTCTATACCGCCAAGGACATCAGCGAAGACCCGCACTACCGCGCGCGCCAGATGATCCTGCCGCAAACCACGCGCGATGGCCATACGCTGGAGGTGCCGGGCATCGTGCCCAAGCTGTCCGCCACACCGGGCACGATCCGCAGCAGCGCGCCCCATCTGGGTGATGACACCGATGCGGTGCTGCAGGGCCTGGGCCTGAGCGGCGCGCAGATTGCGGCGCTGCGTGAGCGCGGCATTGTGCAGTGAGCGCGCACGGGTGATGGGCCACTTCGCTGCGGGCGGGGCGAACGCATAAGACAATAGCGCCATGCCCACCCACGTGCACTCTCCCGAACTTCTTGCCCAGGTCGCTGGTTTGCCAGCCATGCCTGGCGTCTACCGCTATTTCGACGCCAGCGATGCGCTGCTGTATGTGGGCAAGGCCATCAACCTCAAGCGCCGGGTCTCGAGCTATTTCCAGAAGGACCATGGCGGCACGCGCATCGGCCACATGGTGGGCAAGATCGTGCGCATGGAGACCACGGTGGTGCGCTCCGAAGCCGAGGCGCTGCTGCTGGAAAACAACCTCATCAAGACCCAGCACCCGAAATACAACATTCTTTTTCGGGATGACAAGAGCTATCCGTACCTGAAGATCACCGGCATGGCCATCCACGATGGCGATATGCGCACGCCCCCCAGCCAGTGCTACCCCCGCGTTGCCTATTACCGGGGCGCGACCGACAAGCGCCAGCGCTATTTCGGCCCTTACCCGAATGCCTGGGCGGTCAAGGAAACCATCCTGCTGCTGCAAAAGGTGTTCCGTCTGCGTACCTGCGAGGACAGCATCTTCAGCAACCGCACCCGGCCTTGCCTGCTCTACCAGATCAAGCGCTGTAGCGCCCCCTGCGTGGACCACATCAGCCCCGAGGACTACGCCGCCGATGTGGCCCATGCCGAGGCCATGCTGCGCGGCGAGACCGACACCCTGCTCAAGACGCTGGAGGCGCGCATGATGGCGCACTCGGACAAGCTGGAGTTTGAGCAGGCGGCCGATATCCGCAACCAGATCAAGGCGCTGGCCAGCATGCTGCACCAGCAGAGCATCGAGACCATCGACGACCGCGATGTGGACATGCTCGCCGTGCAGGTGCAGGGCGGCAAGGCCTGCGTCAACCTGGCGATGGTGCGCGGTGGCCGGCATCTGGGCGACCGCGCGTATTTTCCGGTGCATGTGGAAGACAGCGCCGCCATCGCCAGCATGGAAGAGGCGGAAGAAGCCGAAGAGGCTGCAGACCAGGCGGGCGGCCAGCCTGTTGGGGCCCATCCCGGTGGTGCCCAGCCCGGTGGGGCCCAGCCCGGCATCGTGCGGCCCGCCAAAACGGTGGAGCAACGCGTGCTGGAGGCCTTTGTGGCCCAGCACTATCTGCAGGTGGCACCGCCCCCGGTGCTGGTGGTCAGCGTGGCGCTGGAGCCCGCGCTGCTGGAGGCCTTGTCGCAGCAGACCGGCACGCGCATTGCCGCAGTGTCGCAGCCGCGTGAGGAGCGCCGCGTCTGGCTGGAGATGGCGCAAAAGAATGCCCAGCTGCAGCTAGCCCGGCTGCTGGCTGAAGAGGGATCGCAGCAGGCGCGTACGCGCGCCCTGGTCGAAGCGCTGGATTTGCCCCAGGACGATATCGACCAGCTGACCATCGAGTGTTTTGACATCTCGCACACCTCGGGCGAGAACACCCAGGCCTCTTGCGTGGTGTTCCACCACCACAAGATGCAAAGCAGCGAATACCGGCGCTACAAGATCGAGGGCATCACCGGCGGCGACGACTATGCCGCCATGCGCCAGGTGCTGACGCGCCGCTACAGCAAGGTGGCCGAGGCCCAGCGCGATGCTGGCGGTGCCGAGCTGGGCAAGGGCGCTGCCCGCTTGCCCGACATCGTGCTGATCGATGGCGGCAAGGGCCAGGTCGGTGTGGCACGCGAAGTCTTCACCGAGTTGGGGCTGGATCTGTCGCGCATTGTCGGCGTCGAAAAAGGCGAGGGCCGCAAGGTCGGGCTGGAAGAGCTGGTGTTCTGCGACGGGCGCGACAAGGTCTACCTGGGCCGTGATTCGGCCGCGCTGATGCTGGTGGCGCAGATCCGTGACGAGGCGCACCGCTTTGCCATCACCGGCATGCGCGCCGCGCGCGCCAAGGTTCGGGTGGGCGGCAGCCGGCTCGAAGACATCCCTGGCGTGGGCCCCAAGAAGCGGGCGCGCCTGCTGCAGCGCTTTGGCGGGGTGCGCGGGGTGGAGGAGGCGGGGGTCGATGACCTGATGACGGTCGATGGCATCTCTGCGGCCTTGGCAGAGGACATCTACAAGGCCTTGCATTGAGGGGGGCGCGGGCCGCGCAGCAACGGTCGCGCAGGCAATACTGCGGTTCACTGAATTTGCACCGTTGCGTGCCACAATAGCCGCATGTTCTTTACGATCCCCACCATCATGACCTGGACGCGCATCGTCGCGATCCCGCTCATCATCGGCGTGTACTACTCGCCTCTTGATATGGCCACCAAAAACCTGTGGGCCACCGTCATGTTCGTGGTGTTCGCCTTCACCGATTGGCTCGATGGCTTTCTGGCGCGCAAGCTCAACCAGACCTCCTCCTTCGGCGCCTTCCTGGATCCGGTCGCCGACAAGTTCCTGGTCTGCGCCTCGCTGCTGATCCTGGTCTACCTGCAGCGCGCCGATGTCTTTGTCGCGCTGATCATCATCGGCCGCGAGATCGCCATCTCGGCGCTGCGCGAATGGATGGCCCGCATTGGCGCGAGCAAGAGCGTGGCTGTGCACATGGTCGGCAAGCTCAAGACCACCGTGCAGATGGTGGCCATTCCCTTTTTGCTCTACGACGGCAAGGTGGCCGGGATCGACACCGGCGTCTGGGGCACCTGGCTGATCTGGGGTGCGGCCGTGCTCACGGTCTGGTCCATGGTGTATTACCTGCAAAAGGCCTTGCCGGAGATCCGGGCTAGGGTTGATTCTTAGTCAAGCGCCGCAGGTTTGGGCGTAGACTGCATCTCGCCTGTACAAGGAATTCAGGCTACAGCGCCCGCGATGCCTGGCTTTTGCAAGGCAAACTGGTTGCTGGTCAGCGAAAAAAAGTGATTTTTTGCCTGCGCACCCAGAAATTCCGTCTAGAATTCATCTCATTCCAGAGGCACTGGGGTCGAGGTGAAAATTTCGTGCCAGTGGTGTTGTTTTTGAATCTGTGACAGTTGTACGGTGTACAAACTGCTCATAATGGGACGAAACATACACTTCCTTAACTCTCTTGATTAATAGAGGCTGCTTGTGAATAAAACTGAACTCATTGAGCACATTGCTAACAATGCTGATATCTCCAAGGCTGCTGCCGCTCGTGCGCTGGAGTCCACCATTGACGCAGTGAAGAAGACCTTGAAAAAAGGTGGTACAGTCTCTCTGGTAGGTTTTGGTACCTTTGCCGTTGGTAAGCGCGCTGCTCGTACCGGCCGTAACCCACGTACCGGCGCTGCGATCAAGATCAAGGCAGCCAAGGTGCCTAAGTTCCGTCCAGGCAAGGCATTGAAAGATGCGCTGAACTAATTTCGGTTATCAGGTGGGGTGCTTAGCTCAGTTGGTAGAGCGGCGCCCTTACAAGGCGTAGGTCGGCGGTTCGACCCCGTCAGCACCCACCACATTAACCAAGAAAATAAACCCCTTAGAGTGATCTAAGGGGTTTTTTCTTTGCCCATTTGCCCATTTGCCCATTTGCCCATTTGCCCATTGAAATGGACGCAATGGGCGCCTCTGGCCACCCAGAAACGCCATTTGCCACCTGTTAGTTTCCTTGAAGCGGCACAGGTCCGCATGCATGGCTCTGATAAGGCTTGGCAAGGCTTGCGTTAAAGTGGCTGTGGAATAAGCCTGCCCATGTCCACCAGGGAATGGTTGCCTTGCTGGCGATAATGCCGCTGGCATCATTCGACCAAAGCGGGTGCAGTGGCGCCATCTCTCTAGACTTCTCCGAGCGGCACGAAAGTTTGCAGGTTTTGGAGTTCACGATAGAGAACAAGTCCTGCCATACGGCTCGTGTGCACTGCTGCTGTGGCCACCCCACTTCCAGCGTTGCGTAGCTTCGCTTTTCGGCAGAGAGGTGGGTTGGCCGTCCAGCGCCAGGCGGTTGGGTGGCAACGGGCAGTGGGCGGGGGATGGCCGCATTGGTGCCGCATTTGGGCCCTCTGAAGCGTCAAAAATCCCGTATTCCCTAACGCGCCCCTGGCCCTCATAGGGATCAAAAACTCTTTCGCTGTACACTTGCTGTTTCGACGTTCGTGCGTTGCCAAGACGCATGTTGCACGCCCTATTTGACAGGGGGTGGGTTGTCTCAGTCGGCTGAGGTTGTATCTGATTGATTTGCAATGAGAAATCATCCATTGCAAGCCATGGGTAGGCGCTTCGGACCTGGCAGCAAGCCCGCGCCACCTAGTGAAAACCGAATAAAGGCGAATGAGGGTTCGCCTTTTTTTTTGTCCTCAGGAAAGTTAGACGATGTTTGAAACCATCCGCAAGTACTCCAAGGTGCTGATGTATCCGCTGTTCTTGCTGATCATTCTGTCTTTTGTTTTGGTGGGAGTGAACCAGAACTACTTCACCGAAAAGAGCCCGGTGGTTGCCAAAGTCAATGGCAAAGACATTACGCAGATGGACTGGGACAATGCGCACCGCGTTGCCTCGGACCGCATGCGCCAGCAAGACCCCAACATGGACGCCAAGTGGATGGATGGCCCCGAGGCCCGCTATCTGACCTTGGAGCGCATGGTGCGTGACCAGGTGATCGATGCCGCCGTGCAAAAAATGCATCTGACGGTGGACAATGCCTCGCTGGTGCGTGCGCTGCAGGAGATCCCGCAGATCGCCGCGCTGAAAAAGCCCGATGGCTCGCTCGATGTGGATGCCTACCGCGCGCTGGTGGGTGCACAGGGCATGACGCCCGAGGGCTTTGAAGCGGGCATGCGCCGCGATATCGCTGCACGCCAAGTGCTGGGCGGTGTGTCCAACACGGCCTTTGCGACCGACGAGCAGACCAAGCTGGCGGTTGATGCACTCTACCAGCAGCGTGAGATCCAGCTGGCCCAGTTTGCTGCCAAGGACTATGCGTCCCAGGTCAAGACCACCGATGCCGATGTGGAAGCTTTCTACAAGAGCAACCAGGAGCTGTTCCGCCAGAAGGAGCAGTCCACGATCGAATACGTGGTGCTGAACGCCGAAGCCGTCAAGGGCATGATCAAGCCCAGCGAAGACGACCTGCGCACCTACTACAAGGAAAATCTGAGCCGCTTCATGGACAAGGAGCAGCGCCGCATCAGCCACATCCTGGTTGATGCGCCCGCTTCGATGTCGGCCGCAGACCGTGAAAAGGCCAAGCAACGCGCCGAGGAGCTGCTGGCCCAGGCCAAGGCCAACCCCGCACAGTTTGCCGACCTGGCCAAGAAGAACTCGCAAGACACCGGCTCGCGTGACAGCGGCGGCGATCTGGGCTGGGTCAAGCCTGGCGATATGGTCAAGCCGTTTGAAGATGCCGCCTTTGCGATGAAGTCTGGTGATATCAGCGATCTGGTGAGCACCGAGTATGGCTTCCACATCATCAAGATGGGCGAGGTGAAGACGCCCCGCACGCCAAGCTTTGAAGAGCTGCGCGCCAAGATCGAGACCGAAGTGCTGGCCCAGCAGGTGCAGCGCAAGTACGCCGAAGTGGCCGAGACCTTCTCCAACATGGTGTTCGAGCAGTCCGACAGCCTGCAGCCCGTGGCTGAAAAGCTGGGCCTGAAGATCCAGAAGGCCGAGCATGTCACCCGCACGGCTGCGCCTGGCGCCACCGGTGCCCTGGCCAACCCGACCTTCCTGGAAGCACTGTTCTCCAGCGATGCACTGCAGAACAAGCGCAACACCGAAGCCATTGAAGTGGCCCCCAGCACCTTGGCCTCCGGCCGTGTGGTGGAACACTTTGATGCGCGCATTCTGCCGTTTGAAGAAGTCAAGGCCAAGGCCCATGACCTCTTTGTGGCCCAGAAGGCTGCCGAGCTCGCGCGCCAGGATGCACAAGCCAAGCTCGAAGCCTGGAAGGCCGACGCTGCAGTCGCCAAGCTGGCAGCCCCCATCGTCGTGTCGCGTCAGGATGCCAAGGGCCAGGTGCCTGCCGTCCTCAATGCCGCCATGCATGCCAAGATCGGCGATGCCGCATCCTGGGTCGGTGTGGACCTGGGCAACGATGGCTACACCGTTGTGCGCGTGAACAAGGTGGTGCCGCGCGGCGAAGACTCTGCCGAGCTGCGTCTGCGCCAAAAGCAGGAGTTCGAGCGTTACCAGGCCAATGCCGAGACCCTGGCGTACTACGAAATGCTCAAGGAGCGTTTCAAGGTACAGATCAAGGTGCCACGCCCCGCGGAAACAAAAATTTCATAAAAACGGAGATTTCATGAGAGGGGCCAAATTTCTGGCTATAATCATGTCTTCCCCAACACGGTGGCTGTAGCTCAGTTGGTAGAGTCCAGGATTGTGATTCCTGTTGTCGTGGGTTCGAGCCCCATCAGCCACCCCAAATTGAAACCCTTGCAAGTGAATAGCCTGCAAGGGTTTTTCAATTTCTGCTCGCGCCTTGCTTCTGCTGCTGGACAGTTGCAGTTTTGGGCCATAAAGCGCTCGAGTTTGGCCTGCTCCAGGCTCCCGTGCTCACTTGGAATAGGACGATAGAAATACCTCCACGGAATGCCCCCCATCTGTCTGCCGCGTTCGGCCAGATGCCGGCCGCGAGCTGCTCAGTAGGGTATCTCTGCCGGGGTAGTTCAGGACAAAAGGATCTTCCCTGACGCTCAGGAAGGTTTGGAAGGCCAGAGGCTAGGCGAGGCTGCAAGGGCTGCAGCCCTTGGACTGGTTGCTGCTATGGCGGCGCGCGGGCTAAAAGGCCTGCAGGATAGGCGCCATGCGCAGCACCAATGCGGGCTGGGGCTGGGGTTCTCGACCAGCCACAAACACCTCAACCGGTGGACATGGAGCGCCAGCTGAACTGCGCGGGTAGTGATCAAAGATGTTCCGACCAACAAAAAACCGCCCGGAGGCGGTTCCCTTGGAGATTTGCAGGTCAGAAGATCGTTTTGCCATCGACTGAGAGGGAGGTCATATTCTTTTTGGTGTGGCTGACCTTGCATACGGCTGGCACGCCAACCTCAAGCCCAAGTCCATTGCGTAGACGTGTGAGCTTTGTTTGCGGCCCCCACACAAACACATATTCATCACCTGATCCAACGTTGGACACCAATGGAACCTCGGCTTTCTCTGGATCCCTGGACACCTGCTTTATCGCGTGTTGGCACAAGAATATGGCTTCGTTTGCGTTGAACTCACGCGGGGTATTGCTCGTTTTGCCCCCGCTCATGCAACTGATTGCGACAACGACAACGAATGTTCCGTAGAGGATGTACTTGAACGTTGACGGATTTTTGACCGTCTCTGCAGCCAGAGATGTGGCCGCTACTGATGGTGCTGCTACTGATGGCGCTGCTGGATTGCCCGCCACGGGCGCTCCACAATGAGGACAGCTAGACGCCTGGTCGCTAATCTGCTTGCCGCATTCGTTACAGTTAATCAATGCCATGTCATCCTGCCTCTTTTTTTGAATGGGTTGTGATCGCCACGAGATGCGCCGCGTTTAACCTGAAGATTTTACGGTGGCGGGGTGACATTCCACTGCGTGTTCGACCTATCAAAAAGGAAAAACGGCCTGAGGTGAAGGGCGATCAGCAGGCATATGCGTCATCAGCGGTCGAGTTAGGGGCATGCGGACCTCCCTGGGATGGACAGCGCTCTCCAAATGAATAAACGCAGTGGTGTCTATTCCCTGGCGCATTTTGCTGTGGGGGTTCGATGTTCAGCGCCCGGTGCGCTTGCCAAAGCTGCCATCGACAAATGGCATCGCGGCGCCAAGCATGCGCAGCATCGCCTCATCTTCGTCGCTACTGGTTCTGGAGACTCACGCCTGAGTGCTGCCGCCACCTAGCCGGTCACAGCGGCCGCATCCCAGCCATCAAGGCGCGTTTTATGTCAGCGGGTGTGTCGTGCTGGCTGCTCGTGCCATGCCTTCTTGGCTGCAAAAGCACGTCTTGCCAGGCGATAGAGAAAATTGATGCCCCCGGATATTCCCTAGCGCCTTGTGCTATTCATCTGGGTTGTAATTTATTATCAATCTATTCTTATAAATCGATTGATAATTTGTTCTAGCTGCATGCTGGGATTGCGGTGCAGACCGGTGATCCGGTCGGACGAAGGAGGTGGAATATGCTGCCGGAAGTCCTCATTTTCATCACGCACAGGGTGGTGCTTCATTCGCTGATTCTGAAAAGCGGTTACACGACCTTTGGCCGAGGCGCTGGCAATGCCATCTGCCTGGACAACCCTGCGGTCAGCCGCGACCACGGCGCCTTCTACTACCGCGCGGGCGTGCTGTCGGTAGAGGACCACCACAGCATGAACGGCATCTTCGTCAATGGCATGCGCATGCGCCGCAAGGTGCTTTACTCCGGCGATTACGTCCTCATTGGCTGCTACAAGGTCTTTGTCAAGCATGGCTCGGAGCAACCGCGCAATGCCTATGCCGGATGAGTGCTGCGCGCTGGGCTGGCATTGGCATGCGCGAAGTCCCGCCGAGGCCGCAGCTTGCGTCGCGCTGCCAGAGGGGTGTGCCGCCTTTCCCGAGTGCGCTCAGGGGTTTGCCAGCGCTGCATTCCGCTGTCAGCGGCGCTGCCTACAATCGGCCCCATGCGTTTACCTCACCACCAACTCACGATGACGGTGCTGATGTCTCCGGACATGGCAAATTTCTCTGGCAATGTGCACGGCGGCGCCATTTTGCGCGAGCTCGACAACGTGGCCTACTCCTGCGCAAGCCGCTATGCGGGACGCTATGTGGTGACCTTGAGCGTGGACCAGGTTATGTTTCTGGAGCCCATCCATGTGGGCGAGCTGGTGTCGTTCTACGCCAGCGTCAATTACACGGGGACGTCATCGATGGAGATCGGCATCAAGGTGGTGGCCGAGAACATCCGTGAGCGCAGTGTGCGCCATGTCAACAGCTGCTTTTTCACGATGGTGGCGGTGGACGACCAGCGCAAGCCGGTACCCGTGCCGCCGTTGCAGCCGGAGACCGATGATGAAAAACGCCGCTGGGACGCGGCCCTGACGCGCAAGGAACTGCGCAAGGAGCTGGCACGCCGTTTTGCGCAGACAACGCGCCAGCCCGGCTGACGCCTGGCCCCACGGCCTGTATCGCTGCAAGGCGCTGGACCCGGTTTTGCCGGGCGATACGGTACGGTTCCATGGAAAAAGGCAAGGGTTGAACCTTGCCTTTTTTCCTTTCGTGGTGGGCAGCGCCACAGAGTGACTGCCTGCAGCTGGATCAGGCCATGTCAGGTCTTGATCAGCGCCGGCTGCACAACTTACCGTGCCTTGTTGGCGTCGCTGGGGCTGTCGCTGAACACGCCATCCACACCCACTTCATAGAAGAGCTTGTACTCTGCCGCCACCTTGCCCTTGAAGTCGCTGGCCAGCAGGGTGGCGTCGTTGCGGTAGGCCCAGGGGTGGACAAAGAGCTTGGCCGCGTGCGCCAGCGTGACCAGGTTGGTGGGCGGCATCATCTCGCGGTCGCGGTAGTCCCACAGACCGTCATTGTTCAGGTCATCGGGCTGGCCGTCGCTATTCTTGTCCAGGTTGCGGGCGGAGATGACGTAGGGCTTCCACGGCGAGATGCCATTGGCATAGGTCTTGATCTGGGCCAGGCCGTCGGCAGTCACCATCTGGGCGTAGGTGGTCGAGACGCCGGCCACCGTGAAGTCATAGGGCTGACCATAGGGGAGGGTCATGAGGATCTGCCCTTCGCGGCCGAGTACAGGATCGCCGTTGATCATCTGCACCAGCCGAACCTGGGTTTTGGCGCGCAAGGTCTTGAGGTGGGCGACTTCCAACGAGCGCACGATCACCGGTGCCGTTTCCTGGGTGTAGCCCGCGGCGGTGAAGGCTGCCAGCAGCTTGTCTTCCATCGCCAGGCCCAGCTGGCTGTGGTAGGTGGGGTTCAAGGTCTGCAGATAGAGGCCGACGGTCTTGCGCTGGCGCTTGGCGTAGGCGATCACATCGTTGAGCGACAGGATGCGGCCAGTGTTGGCGCCGACCGGTGGCGTAGTGGATGCGGGCAGTTTGGCGCGCAGGCTTTGCAGCTCCACCAGGGTGAAGTCAGAGGCAAACCAGCCCTGGTGCGACTGCCCATCGATCAGGCGCAAGGTCCTGCGGTTGGCATAGACGCTGCGGCTGGAGACGTCGGTGATCTCAGTGATGTTGGGTGAGGCCAGAGCGACCAGCTCGCCGTCCTTGCTCATCACCAGGTCGACAGCGATGAAGTTGGCATCCTGGGCGACGGCGGCATCAAAGCTCTCGGTCGTATTGGCGGCCTTGCCGTCGATGCTGCTGAGGGAAAAGCTTTGTGGTGCGTTGCCGTCGAGCGTGGGATAGGGCTTGGGATTGGGGTTGGTGCCGCCACCATCGCCAGGGCCCAATTCGGTCTTGCAGGCGGTCAGTGCGGTGATCGCCAGGGCCGCGGCGCACAGGCGCCAGGTACGTTGTCTTTGCATATGCTGGGTGCTCCTCGTCTTATGGTTGGGACGTGGAGAAACAATCTGTGCATATGTAAAGATTAATTACTTTACGCTATGGATGTCCTGCTTTCCACGGTCGAATGGCTATCGTATCCGCAAATCTCGGAGAAATCTCGGTGGCTTGTTGGATCGATGGTACGGCTTGCCTGGGCCGCCAGTGCCACGCACTGCACCACATCGCCTACGACGATGATGCTGGGACTGGCCAGTTTTTCGCGGGCCATCGTGGCGGACAAATGCGCCAGGTCGGTGAGCGCATGGCGCTGCTGGGGCAGGCTGGCATGCTGCACGATGGCCACCGGGGTATCGCCAGGCAAGCCGCTGCCCAGGCCCTGGCTGATGGCCTCGGCACTGGCCACACCCATGTAGATCACCAGGGTCAGGCGTGCATCGTGCGCCGTGCGTGCCAGTTGCGCCCAATCGGGGCCTTGGCCGCCTGGCTTGGCATGGCCGGTGATGAACACCACGCCCTGGGCATGGTCGCGGTGGGTCAAGGGGGCGCCCAGGCTGGTCAGCGCAGCGAGCCCGGCGGTCACGCCATTGATGATGCGCGGCTCGATGCCGTGGGCGCGCAAAAACTCCACCTCTTCACCGCCCCGGCCAAAGATAAAGGGGTCGCCGCCTTTGAGCCGCACCACGTTCTCTCCGGCTTGCACTTCCTGCAGCATCAGGCGCTGGATAAAGGCCTGGGGCGTGCTCTGGCAGCCGCCGCGCTTGCCCACATGGACGATGCGGGCACTGGCGGGCGCCCACTGCAGCACGGCGTCATTGACCAGGTCGTCCACCAAGAGCACGGTGGCGCGCTGCAAGGCCTTGGCAGCAGCGATGGTGAGCAAGTCCGGGTCGCCCGGGCCGGCACCGACCAGGGTGCACTGGCCCTGGCCTGGTGAAGGCGCATAGGCTGGCGGGCGTGCGGTTAGAGAGGGCAGGCTGCTGTCAGTCATGGTGGGAGGCTTGGGGAGCGGGTTGTATTTGTTGGGCGATGGCCAGCACATGTTCCACTTGCTGGGCCAAGGCAGGGGGCACCGGCAACTGGCCGGCCAGCACGGCCTCGGTGTAGCGTGCGGTGGTGTCCGCATCGCGCTCGCTGGGCAGGCCGAGCACCTGGCTGTCGGTGCCGCTGCTGCGTGCCTGCAGCAGCTGGTGCTGGCCCGCGACAAAGCCGTCGTATTGCGGGCTTCGGCGCGGGTCGGCGCAGACCTCGCCCTCCAGCCCGCGCGAGAGCAGCGCGTTGGTCTGCAGCTCGGCCAACGTGGCCTGGAGCATCGGCAGGGATTCCGGGGGCGTGTAGCTGCCCAGCAAGACGGCCGGGCCTTGCACCGGCTGCAGCAGCTTGGCAATGCTGTGGCCCGGGTTGCGCAGGCCGATGAGCTGGCGCACCGCCAGCAGCTTGGCCAGTGCGGGCAGCAAGGTGGCGGTGTGCACCAAGGCCACTTCCGATGCGGCAATGGTGCCAGTCTGCGCGCGGGGCACTAAACCCAGGCGCTCGAACACGGCAAAGGCCGAGACGCGGCTCGCTTCGGTCTGCATGCCATGCACCAGCACCGGCAGGCCTTCGCGTGCCAGCAGCAAGGCCAGCAGCGGGGTCAGGGTGGGCAGGCGGCGCGCGCCGTTGTAGCTGGGCAGGACCACGGTGGGCAAGGCGGCGCTGCTGTGAAAGCGGGCGATGCGCGCATGCACGGCATCCCAGAGGCCGCACATCTCTTCGGCCGTTTCCCCTTTGATGCGCATGGCAATGCAAAAGGCGCCGATTTCATAGTCGCTGACCCGGCCATCCAGTATCTGCGCCATCACATCGCTGGCCTCGATGCGGCTGAGGGCCTTGGCGCCGCGTGCGCCGCGCCCGATTTCCTTGATGTAGTGCTGTATGGCCATGGCAGTAAAAAATGCGTTCACCCATTATTTTAGGTTTTATATATACGGAAGTAATAAGAAAAATCAGCCCATCCGGCATCTCGGGTATGCCAGGGCACTGCCTGCCGATAGCGCCGGTTAACGAAGATTTGCGCCCCTCTGTATTGCACTGCCATGCTGAACGTCTACTATCTGCATTCTGTGCCACGCCCTTTGGGCTTTTGAAAGGAAAGAACATGTCCGCATCTCCCTCTATGGTCGACGAGCTCCTCGCGCAACTGCAGGGCGCTCCGATCCAGCAGATGGCCCAGAGCCTGGGCCAGAGCGAGGCCCAGACCGAGCAGGCCGTGCAGGCGGCCGTGCCAATGATGCTGGGCGCGCTGGGCAACAACGCGCAAAGCGCGGGTGGCGCCAGTGCCTTGTTCGAGGCGTTGCAACGCGACCATGGCGCGGCAGGCGGTGCTGGCGCAGGCCCAGACCTGGGCGGGCTGCTGGGCTCGCTGTTGGGTGGTGGCGGTGGTGGTGGTGCGCAAGCCGGCGGCTTGGGTGGCCTGGGCGGTCTGGGTGGCATGCTGGGCAGTGTGCTCGGTGGCGCTTTGGGCGGCGGCGCGGCGGCAGGCTCGGGTGCCGGCTCCGCATCGCCTGCGGCCCTGGATGGCGCCAGCATTCTGGGCCATATCTTTGGCGGCCAGCAAGACCAGGCCTCGGCCAATCTGGGCCAGGCCACAGGCCTGGGCGCCAATGCCGGCAACCTGCTCAAGATGCTGGCCCCGCTGGTGATGTCGTTCCTCGCGCAGCGTGTCATGTCGGGTGGCCTCAACTCCTCGCAGCTGGGCAATGCGCTGGGCCAGGAAAAAGCCCAGGTGCAGCAGCAAGGCGGCCTGGGCGGCGGCTTGCTGGGCTCGCTGCTGGACCAGAATGGCGACGGCAAACTCGATGTCGGCGACCTGATGAAAATTGGCGGCTCGCTGCTGGGCGGCAAGCGCTAAAGGTGCCGTGGCGGGGCTGGCAAACCCTGGCGGCCCGCCAGGGTAGCCCCGTCTCCGGGCGCAAAAGCGGCCCAGAGCGCCTACACTTTGGGCCCATGACTGAGCTGATATTGGGGATCGAATCCTCCTGTGATGAAACCGGCGTGGCCCTGGTGCGCACCCGTGGCCCAGGCACGGTGCCCGAGCTGCTGAGCCATGCGCTCTACAGCCAGATCGAGATGCACCGCGCCTACGGCGGTGTGGTGCCGGAGCTGGCCAGCCGCGACCATATCCGCCGCGTGCTGCCGCTGACACAAAAAGTGCTGGATGACGCGGGCTGCACGCTCGCGCAGATCGATGCGATTGCCTTTACCCGTGGCCCGGGGCTTGCGGGCGCCTTGCTCGTGGGCTCAGGCGTGGCCTGCGCGATGGCTGCTGCGCTGGACAAGCCGGTGCTCGGCGTGCACCACCTCGAAGGCCATTTGCTCTCGCCGTTTTTGAGCGAAGACCCGCCCGAGTTCCCCTTTGTGGCGTTGCTGGTCTCCGGCGGCCACACGCAGCTGATGCGCGTGGACGGCGTGGGCCGCTACCAGATTCTGGGCGAGACCATCGACGACGCGGCGGGCGAGGCCTTTGACAAATCGGCCAAGCTGCTGGGCCTGCCCTACCCCGGTGGGCCCGAGCTGTCCCGCTTGGCGCAGGGCGGCGACCCGGAGGCCTTCAAGCTTCCACGCCCGTTGCTGCACAGCGGCGATCTCGATTTCTCCTTTGCAGGCCTGAAGACAGCGGTGCTGACCCAGGCGAAAAAGCTGGGCGATGGCCTGGAGGCGCGCAAGGCGGATCTTGCCGCATCGACGCAGGCGGCCATTGTGGATGTGCTGGTGAAAAAGACCTTGAATGCCTTGAAGGAGACCGGCATGCAGCGCGTCGTGGTCGCCGGCGGCGTGGGTGCCAACCGGCTGCTTCGCGAGCAGCTCAACGAGGCCTGCCGCAAGCGCGGCATCCGCGTGCACTACCCCGAGCTGCACCTGTGCACCGACAATGGCGCGATGATTGCGATGGCGGCTGCCATGCGCATCGAAGCGGGGCAGCAGCAGGCCGAGAAGGTCTATGCCTTTGACGTCAAGCCGCGCTGGCCGCTTGATGCGATCGTGCAGCAGCCGACCGCTGCGCAAGAGACATAGACCTTGATACGCTGGTGATGCGCCAGCACAGCATGCAAAAGGGGCCTCCAGGCCCCTTGTGCTTTGTGGTGGCTGCGCTTATGCAATCGCCAGGGTCTGGGTGCTGGGCTGGGTGGTGCTCAGCACCAGCGTCAGCACGCCGTTTTCCAGGCTGGCCTTGGACGCTGCGACGTCGATGCTGGCAGGCAGCTTCCAGGCGCGCTGGATGCTGCGTGGTGCGCCTTCAATGCTGGTCAGGCGCACGGTCTTGTCCTGCAGCTCGATGCGCAGCTGTTCGCGCGACAGGCCGGGCACATCGATGCCGATGCTGAACACGGAGCCGTCTTGCTGCACGGTGTCCTGGCTCGTGGTGCCCGTCGTGGTGGCTTGCAGGAAGCGCTGCAGGGCGGCATCCATCGCGGATGGGGAGACAGCGTAGGCCGAGCGGTGCATCAGAGGGGTCATGATCATCTTCAATCCTTGTGAAACAGGGCAGCGGGTTTGCTGCTCGATGACTGATAGTTGGATGAAGAAGCCGCAATTTCAAGAGAAAATTGCTGGCATTTATTTTTGCAGTGCAGGCCTTGAAAGCCTGCGGATCACGTCCATATGTGTCGCCCGGCCAGCGATCAAGGTGCGCTGAAATTGGCCGGATCGGGCGTGCGCTGCTGGCGCGCCTTGCTGCGCAGATAGGCCTTCGCGGCCGCTTCGGCAGCCGGGGAGTTGCTGGTCTCGCTGCTCGGCTCGGGCGTGCCGGGCTCGCTGTCCGCTGTTGCGGGCGCACCGCTGCGTGCACGTGCGATGGCCTGGCCCAGCTCGACCACCGACATCGCGTAAAAGCTCGAGAGGTTGTAGCGCGTGATGGTGTAGAAATTGGGCGTGCCCACGACGTACTGGGTTGCAGCGCTGGCGTTGGGCAGCTCGATCAGTGCCAGCGGGCCATTGTGCTGGTCGCCTGGTGCCTGGATGCGCAGGCCCAGCGCAGCCATCTCGGCGGCGCTGAAGCTCGGCTTGATATCGGGGGCGAGCAAGGTCTCCAGCTGTGCCGGCGTGCTGTTCACCTGCACGTCGTAGTAGGCCGGCATGCCGCGCTGCCAGCCATGGGCGACAAAGTAGTTGGCCACCGAGCCGATCGCATCGGCCGTGCTGCCAAACAGGTTGATCTTGCCGTCGCCATCAAAATCGACCGCGTAGTTGGACCAGCTGGTCGGCATGAACTGGGGCATGCCCATGGCGCCGGCGTAGCTGCCCACCGTGTCGAAGGGGTTGCTGTCCGTGAGGTAGGCCGTGGCCAGGAACTGCTCGAGCTCGCCCCGGAAGTACTTGGCCCGGTCGGCCGCGCGCGGGTGGCTGGCGGGATAGTCAAAGGCCAGGGTGGCCAGCGCATCGACCACCGTGAAGTTGCCCATCTGCTGGCCGTAGATGGTCTCGACCCCGATGATGCCGACGATGTACTCGGCCGGCACCCCATAGGTCTGCTCGGCACGGGCCAGCGTGGCGGCGTTTTCGTTCCAGAAGCGCAGGCCGGCGCGGATGCGGATCGGCTCGACAAAGCGGCTGCGGTAGCCGCGCCAGTTCTTGACGCCAGCGGGCCCCGTGCGCGGCGTCATCAGGCGCTGCACGGTGGCATTGAAGCGGGCTTGCTTGATGCTGGCGCGCAGCCAGGCCTCGTCGATATGGCGGCGCTCGGCGACTTCGCGGACAAAGGCTTCGGCCTCGGGCCGGTTGGCATAGCTGGATGCGGTGGGGGCGGAATCAGCGCTGCGGGACTTGTTGGTCGTGTTCTTTTGTGCGTAGGCGCCCGTTGCGCACAGGCCGGCGCAAAGCAGGGCCACAGTGGTCTGAAGAATTCGGTGCATGGGGTTTTATACCTTGTTTGCCAGGGCCCGCAGGCGGGACCAGGGCAGAAGTCGTAATTGTTTGCGAAGCGCTGCCAGCTCGGCCTTGGGCGCTGCCTCGCCGGTGGCCGGCGCGTCGCCCTGCCGCTCCATCGCCTTGAGCCATGGGCCAAAGGCGGGCGCCACCTCGGGTGCCTGGGCGTGCAGCATGCGGGCCAACGCGCGCGGCGTGGCCGCATGGCCCTGGGCGGCCTCGGGCAAGCCCGCCTGGCGCAGGCGTTTGCGTGCCTGGCCCAGCAGGGCCAGCCAGGGGTCTGTGCGCCTGCGCTGGTACTGCAGGGCCAGCACCACGATGATGGCTGCTGCCAGCACCAGGCCACCCAGAATGCGCACCAGATCCATCCAGTTGGGGCTGGACAGGCCCAGCTTGCTGAGCATGTCCATTTGCTCGCGCTGGGTGTAGTTCAGCACCCACTGGTTCCAGCTGTTGTTGACCGCTTCCCAGACCGCGCGCATGCGCTGCAGCCCGTTGATCGTGGCGGCATTGCTGACGCTGAAGCCCATGAAGTTGGGGGTGTTGAGGCGC
>NZ_KE148579.1:34009-40843 GCF_000410635.1 Comamonas sp. B-9 | reverse complement strand
ACCGCACCCAGCCTTGTTCTTCGCCCAGCCACACTTCGGCCCAGGCATGGGCATCGGCCTGGCGCACGGTCCAGTAGCCGTCGACGCTGTTGGCTTCGCCCCCTTGGTAGCCGGTCACAATGCGTGCGGGCACGCCGGCGCTGCGCAGTGCAACCACAAAGGCGGCCGAGATATGCTCGCAAAAGCCTTCCTTGCGGTCGAACCAGAACTGGTCGGCCGCCTGGCCGGTGTAGACGCCCGGGTCCAGCGTATAGGTGTAGCCGCCGCTGCGCAGCTGCCCCAGCAGGCGCTGCACCAGTTGGGCGCTGCGGTCGGGGCGCTCGCCCACCTCGGCGCTCAGCTGCGCCACCCAGGCCTGGGTGCGCGGGTTGCTGCTCGCCGGCAGCCGGCGGTTGAAGGCCAGCTCGCGCTTGCCCGCCTGCATGCCAAACTGGTAGCGTGTGTGGCTCTCCACCACGATGCGGGTCACCTCGGTGATGGGCCGGCTGCTGAGCCACTGCAGATCGCCGGTGCTGTAGGCGCGGCCGCGTGGCAGCGTGGGCGCCTCTCGGGTCAGGTCCAGGGTCAGCAGCCAGGGCTTTTGGTGCGGCTCCAGGGTCAGCTCGTAGCGCAGCGCCTCGCCTTCGGTGCGGATGTCGGCAAATATCCGGTCATCGGGATTGCGAAAGCTGGGCGTCGCGCGCCAGGTCGTGCCATCGAAATCGGACAGCACCGGCCCGCGCCAGTACAGCTGGTTGGCGGGGGGCGGCCGGTTTTGCGGGGTGTCGAACTTGACGCGAAACGCAATGCCCTCGTCCTGGGCCAGCGATGCGACCGAGCCCACGGTCATCTCCTCGGACAGGCCGGTCTTGGCCGTCGGGTTCTGGGGCACGCCCCAGAGCGGCGCCATGCGCGGGAAAAAGACAAACAGCGCCAGCGTGAGTGGCGCGCCAATGGCCACCATCTTCAGCGACAGGCCTGCCGCAAACTTGAGCGAAGGCTGGCCCACCGGCATATGCGCATGGACCAGCGCAGTGAGCAAGCCCACCAGGCCAATGGCAATGGCCAAGGCCGTCAGCAGCGACTGCGAATGCAAAAAGTTGGCAATCAGCGCAAAAAAGCCGAGGAAGAAAATGACCATCGCATCGCGCTTGGCACGCAGCTCCATGGTCTTGAGCGTCAGCAGCATGCTGACCAGCGTGACGCCGGCATCGGCGCCCAGGATGGTGCGGTAGCTGAACAAGGTCAGCCCGACGACCAGCACCAGCAGGGCCAGCAGCTGCCAGCGGCCGGGCAGGGGCTTTTGCAAAAGCGCAATGCGGCCGCGCCAGGCAAGCAAGGCATAGGCGAGCGCCGAGGCCCACAGCGGCAAGGTGGCCGTGAGCGGCAGCAGGATCCAGCCGACGACGGCGAGCAAAAAGAGGGTATCGCGCGCCTCGCGTGGCAGGCTGGACCAGCGGCTGGTGCCTGCGGTGTGGGCAGGGTTGAAAACAGAGGGCATCGTGCTGCTCCTAGGCCAGTGCCAGTGCGCGCAGACAGGCCTGGCGGTGTGCGGGCCCGCTGTCGGCGGTTTGCTCGGCGTTGGCCGCTCCCAAACGCAGCCCGTAGCGCAGGCCTTGCTGGTCGGCCATCACCACCCAGGCGGCCAGGCGCGAGAGCTGGGCTTCACGTTCTGCCAGGCCGCATTGGTTGGCATCGAGCCACAGGTCCTGCTGCGCCTGGTGCTGGTTGTCGCGCACGACAAAATGGCCACTGCCTGTGGCCAGCGAGGTCGCCGCTTTCTTCCAGACCACCAGCTTGAGCGGGTCTCCGCGCCGGTAGCTGCGCACGCCATCAAACTCCCCACTGCTGGCCCGCAGGCTGGCGCTGCTTCCGGTGCCTGCATCGGCCAGGCCCAGCGGCAGCGGCGGTGGGTTGGTTTCTGGGCTGGGGTAGACCAGAGCCTTCTCGGTGGTTCTAAAGACGGTCCACATGCGAAAGACGCCGAGTGGAAAGCGCGTCTCGACCAGCACCGCAGGCAGGTTTTGGTAGCCGCGCCGCTCAGCGGGCGTGCTCAGTTGCATGGGGGTGCTGGCTTGCGCGGGGGCGTCCACCTGGCTGAGTTCATGGCCTTGGTAGTGGCGTATGCCCAGTGCATAGCGGCTGCGCCGGCTGGGGTTGTCCAGACGCAGATCCAGGCGCAGCGGCTGGCCGGCAAACTGGGCCTCGGGGGCATGCAGCTCCAGCTGCAGACCCAGCAGATTGCGGTAGCCGATACCCACCGACACCAGCGCCGCGCCGGTGAGCATGAAGGTCAGCAAAAAGCCCAGGTTGAGCTGAAAGTTGATACTGGTCACCAGCAGCACGAGCAAGGTGAGCGCCAGCATCCAGCCCGCACGCGTGGGCAGCAGGTAGAGGTTGCGGCGGCTGACGGCATGGCGGCTGGCGCTGGGCAACTGGGCCAGCCACCACTGGCGCATGCGCTGGCGAAGCCGCTGGACAGGGCGGTTGCGGGGCTGCCCTGAAGCCGCTGGGGGCGCACTCACACTACTGCAGCGCCACGCTGTCCATCATCGCGCGCACCTGCTCGACCGCGCTGCGCCCCGAGGTGCTGACCGGCACCAGCCGGTGCGCGGTGGTCTGCGGCAGGATGGCCTGCACATCATCGGGCGCGACATAGTCGCGGCCCTGGATCAAGGCCTGCGCCTTGGCGGCCCGGATGAGGCCAATGCCTGCGCGCGGGGACAGGCCCTGCACAAACCACTGGCCCGAGCGCGTGGCGGCGATCAGCGCCTGCACATAGTGGATCAGCGCATCGCTGGCGCGCACGCTGGTCACTTCCTGCTGCAGGAACTTCAGCTCGACGGCCGAGGTGAGTGCCGGCAACTGGTTGGCGATGTCGCGGTGGCCTTGGCCGGCCAGCAGCTGGAACTCGGCCGCCTGGTCGGGGTAGCCCAAGGAGATGCGCATCAGGAAGCGGTCGAGCTGGCTCTCGGGCAGCGCATAGGTGCCCAGCTGGTCGAGCGGGTTCTGCGTGGCGATGACAAAGAAAGGCTGGGGCAGCGGGCGCGTGGCGCCCTCGACCGTCACCTGTTTTTCTTCCATGGCCTCCAGGAGCGCGCTTTGCGTCTTGGGGCTGGCGCGGTTGATTTCATCGGCCAGCAAAACCTGGGTGAATACGGGGCCGGGATGGAACACAAAGGCCTGCTGCTCGCGCTCATAGACCGACACGCCGGTCAAGTCGCTGGGCATCAGGTCTGCAGTGAATTGCACCCGCGCAAACTGCAGCCCCAAGGTGCGGGCCAGCGCATGCGACAGCGTGGTCTTGCCCACACCTGGTACGTCTTCAATCAGCAGATGTCCTCCCGCCAGCAAACAAGTCAGACAATCCTGAACCTGCGCCGGTTTCCCCACAATCACCGTGTTAAGCTGAGTCAATAATTTTTGTATGGTGTGCTGTGTCTGCATACCAGCACAATAAACGACAAAGGCAGTTAAGGAGACGAAAACTGTGTCCAAGACAGGTTATTTCAGCCACCGTGACTGTTGGCTGCACGACATGGGGCCTGCCCACCCGGAATGCGCTGCTCGCCTGGATGCGATTGAAGACCGCTTGCTGATCACCGGGGTGGGGGACGCGTTGGAGCGGCGCGACGCCCCCAAGGCCAGCATGTCCGATCTGGAACTGGGCCATGAGCGCCTGCATATTGCGTCGATCCGTGGCCTGTCCGAGATGGCGGCCGACAACCAGGCCATTGGTGGCCCGCAGACCCTGATGCTGGACACCGACACCGCCGTCAACGGTGCCACCTGGAATGCCGCGCTGCGCGCCTGTGGCGCGGCGCTGGCTGCCACCGATGCGGTGATCAGCGGCGAGATGGAAAACGCCTTTTGCGCCGTGCGCCCGCCGGGCCACCATGCAACGCGCAAGCAGGCCATGGGCTTTTGTTTTTTCAACAATGTCGCCGTTGCCGCCAAGTATGCGCTGATGCGCCACCAGCTTAAGCGCGTAGCGATTGTCGATTTTGATGTGCACCACGGCAATGGCACCGAAGACATCTGCGCCGGCGACCCGCACATTTTGATGGTGGGCATTTTCCAGCACCCCTTCTACCCGCATTCGGGCGACAAGGACCCGGCGGCCAATATGCTCAATGTGCCGGTGCCAGCCTACACCAAGGGCATGGACATCCGCGAGATTGTCGAGACCTACTGGATCCCGCGCCTCGAGGAATTCAAGCCCGAGATGGTCTTCATCAGCGCAGGCTTTGATGCCCACCGTGAAGACGACATGGGCCAGCTGGGCATGGTCGAGGCCGACTACGCCTGGATCACCCACCGCGTGAAAGACATTGCACGGCGCTTCAGCAAGGGCCGCATCGTCTCCTGTCTGGAAGGCGGCTATGTGATGACGCCGCTGGCAGCCAGTGTGGAAGCCCACATCCGCGTGCTCGCCGATCTGTAAACAACTTTTTGAGGAACTGGCCATGACGGACAGCAACTTGCTTGTGCACAGCCGCGATGCGCGTGGTGTGGTGACCTTGTGCATGAATGATGCGGCGCGCTTCAACGCGCTGGGTGATGAGATGCTCGCTGCCTTGCGCGCCGCGCTGGCCGCCATTGCGCAGGATGCCTCCGTGCGCGTGGTGGTGCTGGCCGCGCAGGGCCGGGCCTTTTGCGCGGGCCACAACCTCAAGGACATGGCCGCCCATCCTGACCGCGCCTGGTACCAGGACCTGTTCAACCGCTGCAGCCAGGTGATGATGGCGATCCAGAAGCTGCCGGTGCCCGTGATCGCGCGGGTGCAGGGCATGGCGACCGCTGCCGGCTGCCAGCTGGTGGCGCAGTGTGACTTGGCCGTTGCCAGCAGCGAGGCCAGCTTTGCCACCAGCGGCATCCAGTACGGCCTGTTCTGCGCCACACCCAGCGTGCCCCTGGTGCGCAACATGCCCATCAAGCAGGCGATGGAGATGCTGCTGACGGGCGAGTTCATCAGTGCTGAGCAGGCGCTGGCCCAGGGCCTGGTCAACCGGGTGGCCGCTCCCGAGCAGCTCGATGCGGAGCTGGAAAAGCTGGTCGCCGCCATCATCAGCAAACCCGCTGCAGCCGTGCGCATGGGCAAGGCCCTCGTCTACCAGCAGCGGGAGCTGGGCATCGAAGCGGCCTACCAGGTGGCCAGCCAGTGCATGGCCTCCAACATGATGGACAGCAATGCGCAGGAAGGCGCGCAGGCCTTTGCGCAAAAGCGCAAGCCGGTCTGGTCTTAGCCTCAGGCTGCGCTCAGCCGCGCGTCCCAGGAACTCTGCCGCTCCTACAAACGGCAGCGCCCTATCGGTGATACGGTACGGAACCAGCATATGCTTGCGCGTATGCTTTTTTTGGACCCTATGAGACCGGCGCATGGATATCTTTGATCGTTTACTACAGGACTTTGAACAGGCCAGCACCTGGCAGGAACTGGCCGTTCTGGTGATTTGCATTGGCCTGGCCTGGCTGCTGACACGCAGTTTTTACCGCCACCGCGACGATGGCAAGCCCTCGGTATGGTTTGGCAAGACGGCCTGGGGCGGGGCGCTGTTCCCGCTGCTGGCGCTGCTGTTCACTGCAGCGGCCCGCATGCTGGTGGAGCACTACCAGCCGGTGTTCTTGCTGCGGCTGGCGGTGCAGATTCTGCTGTCGCTCGCGGTGATCCGCTTGGTGGCCCGGGTGCTGGCCAAGACCTTTCCCAACTCCACCTTGGTGCGCCTGATCGAGCGGATTTTCTCGTGGCTGGCCTGGGGCGTCGCGGTGCTGGGCATCCTGGGTGTGCTGCCGCAGGTGATGGCCCAGCTCGATGCCGTGCAGTTCGCCTTTGGCAAGACGTCGATATCGGTGCTGGAGCTGTTCCAGGGGGCGATATCGGTGGGCATGGTGATGCTGGTGGTGCTGTGGATTTCGACCACCTTCGAGCAGCGCGTGATCGACGATATGGTCAAGGACCTGTCGATGCGCAAGATGGCCGTCAACCTCACGCGCATGCTGCTGATCACGGTCGGCCTGCTGGTGGCGCTGTCGCTGGTGGGGGTCGATCTGACGGCACTGTCGGTGCTGGGCGGTGCCTTCGGGGTCGGCCTGGGCTTTGGCATGCAGAAGATCGCCTCCAACTATGTCAGCGGCTTTCTGGTGCTGATCGAACGCGCCTTGCGCATTGGTGACAACGTGCGCGTTGACGGTTTTGAAGGCCGCATCACCGACATCCGCACGCGCTACACCGTCATCCGTGCCTCCAACGGGCGCGAATCGATTGTCCCCAATGAGACCTTGATCACCCAGCGGGTGGAAAACCTCACCGATGCCGACCAGAAGTTCAATCTGACGACCCAGATTGTCGTGGGCGCAGACAGCGATGTCGCGCAGGTGCGCGAGGTCTTGAAGAGCGCCGCACTGGCGCAGGCCCGGGTGCTGGCCAAGCCCGAGCCCTCGGTATTCCTGGTGAATTTCGCGCCTGACGGGCTGGAGTTCAGCCTGAGCTTTTACATCAACGATCCGATGAACGGCCAGGCCAATGTGAAGTCGGCGGTCAATATCGCCGTGCTCGAGGGCTTGCGCGCTGCCAGCATCGAGATTCCGTTCCCGCAACGTGTTTTGCATATCCAGAACAATAGCGGCGGTGCAATACCTGCCAGCCAGGGCTGATGAACCGCCAACTTGTGCGGAAAATGGAGGCTGCTGCGCAGCGATGCGCCGATAATTGGTCGTTATGGCTCGTCTGGTCATAAAAAAGCACGATCGTGCTGTTTTTGTGCGATGATGGCCTGATCCATGCCCATGGCTGAGTGGCCGCGCCAACGCGCCGCCACTGGCGCAAACCTATTGAACAACTCAGGAGTCGAGGTT
>NZ_KE148579.1:26636-33314 GCF_000410635.1 Comamonas sp. B-9 | reverse complement strand
CGCGCCTGAAGACCTTGAAGGTGCAGGAACCCGCCAAGCGCGGCGCTGGCGTGAAGGTGCCCGATGTGGCCACCTTGATCGACAAGCTCAAGAACGAAGCCAAAGTCATCTAACGCTGCTGCTCAAAAGGAAACCTACAAATGACCGCTCTCGTTATTGCAGAACACGACAACAAAACGATCAAGACCGGCACGCTCAACACCGTCACCGCAGCCCTGGCTTGCGGTGGTGATGTGCATGTGCTGGTAGCAGGCGTTGGCGCAGCAGCTGCAGCCCAGGCCGCAGCCCAGATCGCAGGCGTTGCCAAAGTCATCCTGGCCGATGGCCCGGCACTCAAGGACGGCCTGGCCGAGAACCTGGCCGCGCAAGTGCTGGCCATTGCCGGCAACTACAGCCACATCCTGGCGCCAGCGACGGCCTCGGGCAAGAACGTGGCGCCACGCGTGGCAGCCAAGCTCGACGTGGCCCAGATCAGCGACATCACCAAGGTCGTGAGCGCCGACACCTTCGAGCGCCCCATCTACGCGGGCAATGCCATTGCCACCGTGCAGTCGATCGATGCGACCAAGGTCATCACCGTGCGCGGCACCGGCTTTGATGCAGCCGCTGCCACCGGTGGCTCGGCTGCGGTAGAGAACACAGCAGCGGTTGCTGACAGCGGCAAGAGCAGCTTTGTGGGCCGCGAAGTGACCAAGAACGACCGCCCGGAACTCACGGCCGCCAAGATCATCGTCTCCGGTGGCCGCGCGCTGGGCAGCGCCGAGAAGTTCAACGAAGTGATGACCCCGCTGGCCGACAAGCTGGGCGCGGCCATTGGCGCGAGCCGCGCAGCGGTGGACGCGGGCTACGCACCCAACGACCTGCAAGTGGGCCAGACCGGCAAGATCGTCGCGCCCCAGCTGTATGTGGCAGCGGGCATCTCGGGCGCCATCCAGCATTTGGCCGGCATGAAGGACTCCAAGGTGATCGTGGCGATCAACAAGGACGAAGAAGCGCCGATCTTCAGCGTGGCCGACTATGGCCTGGTGGCCGACCTGTTTGAAGCCGTGCCTGAGATGGCCAGCAAGCTGTAAAAACGTGCCAGCAGCCACCCCACGCCGCAACAGCATCCCGCTGACGCTGGATGTGATGGGCAGCGTGGTGGCCGCGAGACGCATCTGAAGGCATCCCCTGGGGGATGCTTTTTTTGTATGCGCGGCGCACCCCCAAAACCACAATCAACGATAAGACGAGGAGACAACGATGAGCTACAAGGCACCTGTCAAGGACATGCTGTTTGCGATGGAGCACCTGGCCCGCATCGACCAGGTGGCACAGATCCCCGGTTTTGAAGAAGCGGGGCTGGACACGGCGCAGGCCGTGCTGGAGGAATGTGCTCGCTTTAACGAAGAGGTGGTGGCGCCGCTGAATGTGGTGGGCGACCTGCAGCCCTCGACCTGGAAGGATGGCCAGGTCAGCACCACGGCGGGATTCAAGGAGGCCTTTGCGCAGTATGTGCAAGGCGGCTGGCAGGGCCTGCAGCACCCGGTGGATGCCGGCGGCCAGGGCTTGCCCAAGACGATTGGCGCAGCCTGTGTGGAGATGCTCAACAGCGCCAACATGAGCTTTGCGCTCTGCCCCTTGCTCACCGATGGCGCCATCGAGGCATTGCTGACGGCTGGCAGCGATGCGCTGAAAACGACCTACCTGGACAAGCTGGTCTCCGGCCAGTGGACCGGTACGATGAACCTGACCGAGCCCCAGGCCGGCTCGGACCTGGCGCTGGTGCGCACGCGTGCCGAGCGGCAGGGCGATGGCAGCTACCAAGTCTTTGGCACCAAGATCTTCATCACCTATGGTGAGCACGACATGGCCGAGAACATCGTGCACCTGGTGCTGGCCCGGGTGGCCGGCGCGCCCGATGGCGTCAAGGGCATCAGCCTGTTTGTGGTGCCCAAGTTCCTCGTCAATGCCGATGGCACGCTGGGTGCGCGCAACGATGTGCACTGCGTGAGCATCGAGCACAAGCTGGGCATCAAGGCCTCCCCCACCTGCGTGCTGCAGTATGGCGACCAGGGCGGCGCCACCGGCTTTTTGGTGGGCGAAGAGAACCGGGGTCTGGAGTACATGTTCATCATGATGAACGCGGCCCGCTATGCCGTGGGCCTGCAGGGCTTGGCCATTGCCGAGCGGGCCTACCAGCAGGCCGCCGCCTTTGCCAAGGAGCGTGTGCAAAGCCGCCCGGTTGATGGCAGTGTGGCCGGCAGCGCCACCATCATCCACCACCCCGATGTGCGCCGCATGCTGATGACCATGCGCGCCTACACCGAAGGCTGCCGCGCGATGGCCTTGACGGCCGCTGCCGCCTTTGATGCCGCCCATGCCCATCCCGACCAGCAGTTGCGCCAGGACAACCAGGCCTTCTACGAATTCATGGTGCCGCTCATCAAGGGCTACAGCACGGAGATGAGCCAGGAGGTGACCAGCCTGGGCGTGCAGGTGCACGGCGGCATGGGCTTTATCGAGGAGACGGGTGCTGCCCAGCACTACCGCGACGCCAAGATCCTGACCATCTACGAAGGTACCACCGCTATCCAGGCCAATGACCTGGTGGGCCGCAAGACCGCGCGCGATGGCGGCCAGGCCGCGCGTGGCATCGCCAGCCAGATCGAGCAGACCGAGCAGGCCTTGAAGGCCAGCAGCTCGGGCGCGGCCCAGGCTTTTGCACGCTGCTTGGCGCAGGCGCGGCAGGACTTTTTGGCCGTGGTCGATTACGTGGTGGCCGGCAGCAAGACCGCGCCCAACGATGTGTTCGCGGCCAGCGTGCCGTACCTGATGCTGGCGGGCAATCTGGTGGCGGGCTGGCAGATGGGCCGGGCCTTGCTGGCGGCCGAGCAGCAACTGAGCCAAGGCGCGGGCGACAAGGCGTTTCTCGAAGCCAAGGTGACAACCGCGCATTTCTATGCCACGCATATTTTGGTAAAAACCTCGGCATTGCGCGAAGAAGTTCTGCACGGTGCGGCCCCGGTGATGGCGCTGCCGCAGGACAGTTTCTGAGCGCCATGCCCCCCATCTGAAGCCCCTCTCGCGCCTTGGCCAAGGCGCCTGGGGTCTGCGCCGCCCAGGCGGTGCAGAAGGCTTTTGCCCTTTGAAGGAGACCTTGTATGTCCAAGCTTCCCGGCGCGTTGCAGAACGTGCCTTTCCCGGTCATCGGCTCACCGCTGTTCATCGTCAGCAACCCCCAGTTGCTGATTGCGCAGTGCAAGGCCGGCATCGTCGGCTCCATGCCCGCGCTCAATGCCCGCCCGGCCGAGCAGCTCGATGACTGGCTGGCCGAAATCACCGAAACCCTGGCCGCACACAACCGCGCCCACCCTGACCAGCCCGCCGCGCCGTTTGCGATCAACCAGATCGTGCACCGGACCAATGAGCGCCTCGAGCACGACATGGCGCTGTGCGAAAAGTACAAGGTGCCCATTTTGATCACCTCGCTGGGTGCACGCGAGGATGTGTTCCAGGCCGCCCATGCCTGGGGCGGTGTGGTGATGCACGACATCATCAACAACAGCTTTGCGCACAAGGCCATCGACAAGGGGGCCGATGGCCTGATTGCCGTGGCAGCTGGTGCCGGTGGCCATGCGGGCATCAAGAGCCCGTTTGCGCTGGTGCAGGAAATCCGCGAGTGGTTTGACGGCCCGCTGGCGCTGTCGGGCAGCATTGCCCATGGCCGTGCGGTGCTCGCTGCCCAGGCCATGGGCGCCGACTTTGCCTATATCGGCTCGGCCTTTATCGCCACCGACGAGGCGCGTGCGGTGGAAGAGTACAAGCAGATGATCGTCAGCTCCAACTCGGACGACATCATCTACAGCAACCTCTTTACCGGCGTGCATGGCAACTACCTGAGCCCGTCGATCCGCGCAGCTGGCATGGACCCGGACAACCTGCCGGTCTCCGACCCCAGCTCGATGAGCTTTGGCAAGGAGCGCAAGGCCTGGAAAGACATCTGGGGCAGTGGCCAGGGCATCGGCGCCATCAAGCAGGTGGTGCCCGCCGCCGAGCTGGTGGCCCGGCTCAAGCGCGAGTACTTCGACGCCCGCGATGCGCTGCTGGCCAGCAGCCCGAGCCGCGCAGCGGCCCCTGCACAGGCAGCGTAACGCGCAGATACCAACACCGGCCGCTGGAGCTGAACTTTGGCCCAGCGGCGCTGTCAAACCACGTTTGACGGCTACGGTGTGATGCGATGGAGAAACAGTTTTTTGCCCAGGGTGGCGCCCAGCCGCTGCAGCGCCGCCGCTGCCTGGTATGGGCTGCCGCTGGCCTGGTGGCTGGGGCTGGCCTTGCGACCCGTGCGGCACAGGCTGCCGATACCCCACTACCTGCCGGGGCGCGCAGCATCCGCATCAGCCAGGCGCAACTGCAGCAGGCGGTCGCTGCCAAGTTTCCGCTGGCCCGCTCCTGGCAGGGCATGGTCGTCATCCAGCTGCAAAAACCCAGTGTGCAATTGCTGGCAGCCAGCAACAGCCTGCGTGCCGCCTTCGATATCTGGGTGACCGAGAAGCTGATGGGCAACGAATACCCCGGCCAGATGACCCTGGACTTTGGCCTGGCCTTCCAGGATGCCGATGCCAGCATCCGCCTGCACAACGTGCGCGTGCAGCAGCTGCAGATGCAGGGTGTGCCCGCCGCCTACCAGGGCATGTTCCAAACCTATGCGCCCCGCCTGGCCGAGCAGGTATTGCAAGGCCTGCTGGTCTATGAGCTGCCCGCCAGCCAGCGCATGCTGTTGCAAGGCCTGGGCTATACGGTCGAGCGCATGGAGGTGCAGGAGCAAGGCCTGCGCATTGTGCTGGCGCCCAAAACGGCCACTGCTGCGCCAGCGCGTTAGGCTAGCGTGTAGGGGTAGTCGACGGATAGGCCCGGTGCCAGTTGCTCCATCAGCGCCAAGGCTTGCGGCGCCACATCCTGCCCCTGGTCTTGCGCCGCTTCCAGCTGCGCCATCAGATCGGCCAGTTGCAGCCATTGCCCGGCATCGATGCCCAGTGGCTGGGGCAGGGCGTCAGGCCCGGCACTGTGGTCCAGAAAGGCGACGGCCTGCTGCTGGTCACGGCTCAGCAGCCAGGCATCGCCGGTGCCCGAGCAGGCAAACACCCACCAGTCCTGGCCCAGCTTGGCCAGCGGGGCATCGCGCCCCCAGGTTTCCTGGGCAGCGGCCAGGTGGTCCAGCAGCACAAAATCGCCGGCGATCTCGGTCGTAGGCAGGCCATGGCCGGGCATCAGGCCAGGCACCACGGCGGGCCAGGGGCTGCCGGGCCAGAGCCGCTCGGCAATGGCGGCCGGGGCTTGCAGGGCCAGCATCTCAGTCGTTGCCTTCCTTGCGGGCGGGCGATTTGCCGGTCAAGCGGTCCTTGATGGTCAGCACCCGGGTGACAGCGCTGCCCATGCCCATCAGCTGCAGGGCCGTGTCGGGGTTGAGGCGCTGCACATCGTCAAACCAGGTCATCAGTTTGTCGATCAGGTCGTACATCTCCTGCATGCGCTGCTGGGCGTATTGCTCGTCGGCGGAATGGGTTTCCTGCAGCAGGGCGGAGCGCAGCATCGACTGCGTGGGTTCGATTTCGCGGCGGCGGCGCTCTTCGGCCAGGGTGCGAAAGATCTCCCAGACATCGGCCGGCGCTTCAAAGTATTCGCGCCGGTCACCCGGCTGGTGGCGCATATGCACCAGGCGCCAGGATTGCAGCTCCTTCAAGCCCATGCTGACATTGGAGCGCGAGAACGACAGGCCCTCGGCAATCTCGTCGGCATTGATGGGCTGGGGCGAGAGAAAGATCAGCGCATAGATCTGGCCCACGGTGCGGTTGATGCCCCAGCGGCTGCCCATCTCGCCAAAATGTGACACGAATTGGCGGGGGAGCTCGGGCAGCGGGGTGGGGGCTTGTTTCATGGCGCTGATTATCGGTTTTTTCTGGAAAAGCTGAAACGCCAGGCTGCGATGGCCTGGAGCGCAGCCCACCGCGCTTTGTAAAGACGGCATATTTCGCTCGGTCCTCGGGGCCGCCCCGTCAACGCAGGCAGAAACAACGGCGTTACATATGGAGTGGCACTGCGCGCGCGGTGCCACACCCTTGTCAGAACATTGCCAGCCTGCTTTGCAATGGCTTGCCCATTGCGGGGCCGCTGGCCAGAGACTATCTTGCCTACCACAACAACCCATAACAAACGAAATCTGTGGCTGGACATGACCAAAGGGGCTTGCTGTGCTGCCATTGTCTGGCACCACCTGGCTTTCTACGGCCCGATGTCGGATGTCGCAGCGCAAGTCACCCCCGGCATCATTGACTGGCTGGCGGAATATGCGCGCATTGCCGTGCAGATTTTCCTGGTCATGGGCGGCTTTCTGTCGGCGGCCAGCCTGGCCCCGCAAGGTGTGGCCCGCTTTGGCAGCCCGCTGGCCAAGATCGGCCAGCGCGCGCTGCGCTTGCTCGCGCCTTATTCCGTCGCGCTGTTGCTGGCTGTGTTCATCGCAGCTTTGGTGCGGCCCTGGTTTGCCCACGAATCCGTGCCCGCCGAGCCCACCTGGCAGCAGCTGATCGCCAATGCGCTGATGCTGCAGGACATCAGCGGCGAAGATGCGCTGTCGGCCGGCGTCTGGTATGTGGCGATCGATTTTCAGCTGTTCGCCGCCGTCACCTTGCTGTTTGC
>NZ_KE148579.1:0-26626 GCF_000410635.1 Comamonas sp. B-9 | reverse complement strand
GCAGGGCCCCGCCGCTGGGCCCGCCAATGGCTGGGCCTGCAACTGGGCCAGTGGGTCGTGCTGGTGCTCACGGCCTTGTCGCTGCTGGTGTTCACCCGCCACAGTGAGCTGGACATGTGGTTTGTCTACTTTATCGGTGCCTATGGCATGGGCATGCTGGCCTTCTGGGGCAGCCAAAGCACCAAACCCTGGTCCTGGACGGCCTGCCTGCTCGCTTTTGGCCTCGTGTCACTGGAAGTGGATTTCCGCCTGCGCATTGCGGTGGCGCTGTGCGGCGCCGTCGCGCTGCTGTGGCTGATGCGCCTGCCGGCAGACGGCCGCCTGGTCGACTGGCTGGGCCGCCAGGCGCCCGTGCGCTGGCTGCAGTCGCTGGGCCAGATGGGCTACTCGGTGTTTCTGGTGCACTTTTCCATCGTGGTGCTGTGCAACGCGGTGGTCTCGCATGTCTGGCCGAGCCAGCCATGGCTGAACTGGCTGGGCATGGGCCTGGCCTTTGCGCTGTCGCTGCTGGCCGGGCGCGCGCTCTACCTGGGGGTGGAGGCGCGTACGCCCAGCTTGCGCTCTGTTGCCCGCTGGGAGCTGGGCCTGGTCGGGGGCGGCCTGCTGGTGACCCTGGTGGGGGCGCGCTTGTCGATGTAGGCAGGCCCTTGCCGGCGCTTGCCGGCGCTTGTCGGTTGGCCGCTCAGCGGTGCAGATCGCCGGCGCGCTCGGGCTGGTAGCTGATGCCGGTCACACGCACGGTCATGGTCTTTCCGCCCACGGACGGCCAGGCCAGCTCATCGCCAATCGCCAGGCCCAGCAGCGCACTGCCCACGGGTGCAAATACCGAAATCTTGCTGCTCGTGTCGTCCAGGTCTTTGGGGTAGACCAAGGTCAGCTGGAACTGCTTGCCCGATTCGGCAATGTCAAAGTTCACGGTGGAGTTCATCGTCACCACATCCGGCGGAATATCGCTGGGCTCCACGATATCGGCGCGGGCAATCTCGGCCTCCAGATCCGCCTTGCCGGGGAAGGCACTGGCCGGCATGGCCTCCAGCAGCGCTTCCAGGCGGTCCACATCCAGGGATGACAGGATGAGTTGGGGTTTGCGAGACATGAAAACTTCCTCCGGAGTATGTAATCCCCGAATGTAGGCCATGGCCCATTTCGCACCAAAACGGTGCGAATAGCCCTGGTGTGCGCGGCGCTTGCAGAGGCTGCCGGGATGGCGGGCAATGCATGAAATACTGTATATAAAAACAGTCATCATCCGTTAGTATGCCTGCCCGCCATCCCTCCATCCACACCGTTGACACTGCCCCGCTAGACGACCCGCAGGCCCTGCAGCGCTGCGCGGACGACCTGGATGGGCCTGTGCCAGTGCGCGTGCCGCTGCCGGTGGCCCGCAAGGGGCGCGGTGCGGTCGGTGTACCCCGCCACCGTTTTGCCAGCGATGTGCGGGAATGGGCTGACGATGGCTGGACCCCTGCAGCCGCTGAGGCGCCTGTGGCTGGCGATGCGGATCTGAACCTGGAAGAAGGCGCCTGGTGGCAGCAGGACGCCGAGAGCCTGCCGACCCAGGTGCACGAGGAGCGGGCACGCAGCGCGATCCAGAAAAACGACTCACCCGATATCTTCTTTGATCACTCGGTCAACCCCTACCGGGGCTGCGAGCATGGCTGCATCTACTGCTATGCCCGGCCCTACCACAGCTACCTGAACCTCTCGCCGGGGCTGGATTTTGAAACCCAGTTGTTTGCCAAGACCAATATTGCCCAGGTGCTCAAGGCCGAGATCAGCCGCCCGCGCTACCAGCCGGCCTCGCTCAATATCGGCTCGGCCACCGATTGCTACCAGCCGATCGAGCGCGAGCTGGGCCTGACGCGGCAGTTGATCCAGGTGCTCAGCGAGGCCGAGCACCCGTTCTCGCTGATCACCAAGAGCAGCGCGGTGGAGCGCGATACCGACCTGATTGCCGCTGCGGCGCGCAAGAACGCCGCGGCCGTCTACATCACGATCACCAGTCTGGACCCACAGCTGACCCGCCTGCTCGAGCCCCGGGCTGCGGCGCCGCACCGGCGGCTGCGCACGATACGCCGGCTGACGGAGGCCGGCATTCCGGTCGGGGTGAGCGTGGCGCCGCATATTCCGTTTTTGACCGAAGACATGGAAGAGGTGCTTGCAGCCGCGCGCGAGGCCGGCGCCACCACCGCCTTCTACACCGTGCTGCGCCTGCCCTGGGAACTCAATGTCGTGTTCCAGCAGTGGCTGCAGGCCCATTACCCACAGCGCGCCGCCCGGGTGATGCAGCGGGTGCGCGACCTGCACCAGATCAGCGAGGCCGACCGGCTGCGCGGCAAGAGCTATGACAGCCAGTCCTTCAGCCGCATGAAGGGCCAGGGCCTGTGGGCCGATCTGGTGCGCCAGCGCTTTGTGCGCGCCTGCGCGCAGCTGGGCTATGGGCGCGAGCGGCTGGAGATGGATTGGCGCGGTTTTGAGGCCTGGCGCGCGCAACAGGTGCAGCAGGCCGTGCGCCAGGGAGGCGCCGCGCAGGCGCCGCACCCTGGGCAGGGAAACCTGTTTTAGCCGCGCTTGCGAGCAGCGGCGACCGTGGTCGGCGGCTGCGCTGCAACGCTTGCAGGCACAGAGGCAGACGCCAGCTGCGCCAAAGTGGCAGGTGGCGCAGAGCGGCCCTTGCAGCTGGCAAAAATATCCAGATCGGCCTGGTGCAGTGCGGTCTGCACATCGGTCAGGCCCAGCATCGAGTGGAACAGGTTGTCATGGCTGATGCGGGCGGTGGCCACGGCCTGCTGCAGGCAGCTGGTGCTCATGCCCATGCGTTGCTGCATGGCGGGCGAGAGCCAGGTGATCCAGGGCACATGCTTTTGCACATCGGGTGCGACGGAATAGGGCAGGCCGTGCAGGTAGATATTGTTCTCGCCCAGCGACTCGCCATGGTCGGCCACATACATCATCGCCGTGGGCTGGCGTTGGCCCTTGCTGGCGAGCCAGTCGATCAGGCCGCCGAGCATGCGGTCGGTGGCGACGACGCTGTTGTCATAGGCGTTGATCAGCGAGGCGCGGTCGCAGGCCTGCAGATTGACGTTGTTGCACTCGGGGCTGAAGCGCTTGTCCTGGCCCAGCGAGCGCTTGAAATAGGCCGGGCCATGGCTGCCCATCTGGTGCAGCACGACGACCACGCCTTTGGCGCGCTGCTCGGCGGGCAGCGCATTGATGCGCTCATCGAGGCCTTCGAGCAAGGCCATGTCCACGCATTCGCCGTCCTGGCACAGCGCCTTGCGGGCCGCAGCGGGCAGGTCGGTCTCGGTGTTGGCGTTGTGCACGCGGGCGCAAACGCCCTTGCAGCCCGATTGGTTCTCGACCCAGAGGACGGCCAGGCCGGCGCGCTGCAGCACATCGAGCAGGTTTTCATAGGACTTGTCGCTGTTCTGGCTGCTGCGCCCCAGGTGCGAGAACATGCAGGGCACCGACACGGCGGTGCTGGTGCCGCAGGACCAGGCATTGGTGGCGACGGCCAGGTCCTGGCGGGCGGACAGCAAAGGCGTCGTGGGGCGCTCATAGCCATTGGTCGCAAAATTGCCGGCGCGGCCGGTCTCGCCGACGACCAGCGCATAGATCGGGAAGCTGGTCTGGCCTGCATAGCTGGCCCCCAGCTTGGCATCTTCGCCAATCGGGTAGAGCGTGGTGTCGCGGTGCTGGATTTGCTGGGCCACCAGGTTGCCAGCGGCATAGACGGTGGACAGCGGGTTCATCATGTAGCGCAGGCTGGTGTGGTTGCGCATGGCCGACGAGATGGGGCGAAAACCCGCCATCACGACGACCACCATGGCTAGCACAGCCAGCAGCACCATGCCCAGCTGCTTGAGCACCGGGCGCCAGCCTGGGCGCCGGGGAAGGGGCTGGCGCCAGATCCACCAGGTGGGCGGAATCGCAATGGCCCCCACGGTGACCACCAGACTCCAGTGCAGCAGGTCGGCCGCTTCCTTCACATCGGTCTGCAGCACATTGGTGAGCATCGAGGCATCAATGGCGATGCCGTAGTTCAGCATGAAGCAGGCGGCAAAGGCGGCGACCCAGCACAGCGCGATCATCACCGGCTTGGCGGCCCGGCCCCAGCTGATCAGGTTCAACAGCGCCCAGCAGGCGCAGGCAATGGCCAGACCCAGGCTCAGCCCCAGGACCCACTGCTGCGTGCTGCTCAGGCCGTCTGCCTGCGAGATGGCCTTCCACAAGGCCAGATTGCCCACACTGGCCAGCCAGAGGCTGACAACCAGGCTCCACTGCCACAGGGGCCGTGCGGGCGGCTGCGAGGTGCTGGTGGCCAGATCGGCGCTGAAGGGCAGATGGCCGTCGGATGGGGAGGGTGCGGTGGCTGCAGGCTGGGCGGCAGCGCCCCGGCGCGTGACGGCCTTGCCTGTGGGGGTGATAAACCGGGCAAAGAAATTCATCCCGCCATGGTCGGCAGGCTAGCTTAACAAGTGATTAATATGACAAACACCATAAAAAAACCCGCCGAAGCGGGTTTTTGGGGAGCAGTGCTGGCGCAGGCAGTGCCTGGCCGCTGCGATCAGCGCTTGCCGATAGGCTGCACGTCGCGGGCCACCGAGCCGGTGTACAGCTGGCGTGGACGGCCAATCTTGTACTCTGGATCAGCCATTTGCTCGTTCAGCTGGGCGATCCAGCCAACGGTGCGGGCCAGTGCGAAGATGCCGGTGAACAGCTTCACAGGGATGCCGATGGCGCGTTGCACGATGCCCGAGTAGAAGTCCACGTTCGGGTACAGCTTGCGCGAGACGAAGTAGTCGTCTTCCAGCGCAATCTTTTCGACTTGCTTGGCCAGGGCGAACAGCGGATCGTTTTCCAGGCCCAGTTCGGCCAGGATCTCGTTGCAGGTTTCCTGCATCAGCTTGGCGCGTGGGTCGTAGTTCTTGTAGACGCGGTGGCCAAAGCCCATCAGCTTGACGCCGCTGGACTTGTCCTTGACCTGCTCCATGAACTCACCGACCTTGGCGATGCCGCCATTGGCCTGGATGTTTTCCAGCATGTTCAGACAGGCTTCGTTGGCGCCGCCGTGGGCAGGGCCCCAGAGGCATGCCACACCAGCGGAGATGGCTGCAAACGGGTTCGTGCCCGAGGAGCCGCACAGGCGCACGGTCGAGGTCGACGCGTTTTGCTCGTGGTCTGCGTGCAGGATGAAGATGCGGTCGAGCGCGCGCTCCACCACCGGGTTCACCACATACTCTTCGCAAGGGTTGCCGAACATCATGCGCAGGAAGTTGCCTGCGTAGGACAGGTCGTTCTTCGGGTACATGTAGGGCTGGCCCGTGCCGTACTTGTAAGCCATGGCCACCAGGGTCGGCAGCTTGGCGATCAAGCGGATCGCCGCAATGTTGCGGTGCTCGGGGTTGGTGATGTCGGTGCTGTCGTGGTAGAAGGCCGACATGCCGCCCACCAGGCCCGTCAGAACGGCCATCGGGTGCGCATCGCGGCGGAAACCACGCAGGAAGAACTGCATCTGCTCGTTGACCATGGTGTGCTTGGTCACCGTGTCTTCGAACTCGGCCTTCTGCGTTGCATTGGGCAGCTCGCCGTACAGCAGCAGGTAGCAGGTTTCGAGGTAGTTGCAGTTCTTGGCCAACTGCTCGATCGGGTAGCCGCGGTACAGCAGCTCGCCCTTGTCACCATCGATATAGGTGATGGCCGACTGGCAGGCAGCCGTCGAGAGGAAACCGGGGTCGTACGTGAACATGCCGGTCTGCGCGTACAGCTTGCGGATGTCGATGACATCCGGGCCGATCGAGCCCTGGTAAACCGGAAGGTCTACGCTTGCTGCGCCGTTGCTAAACGATAGCGTGGCTTTGTTGTCTGCTAGTTTCATAAAACTGGTTCCTTCTCGAGTTAGTCCGCAAGAGATGCACGTGGTTTTCGGCTGCGCAGCATCTCCAGCACTTCATGAACATCTGGCGTGTCGAGGTCGCCTGTTGGTTCCTTGCGCCTGAGCATCAAGTCCAGCAGGTCGTTGTCCGACAGGTTCATCAAAGTGGTCAGCCCTTGCGCCTGGCGGACATTCAGGCTTGCTCCGTATGTGCGGAAGAACTGCTCGACGAAGATGTCGTTCTCCACCAGGCCTCGGCGACTACGCCAGCGCAGCAGATCGCGCGCACGTTCATCCAGCAGTTCGTTTTCCATCATTGCTCAATCTGGTTCTTACACCGCACGGCGAACCATCAGTTCCTTGATCTTGCCAATCGCCTTCGTGGGGTTGAGGTGCTTGGGGCACACGTCCACGCAGTTCATGATGGTGTGGCAACGGAACAGACGGTAGGGGTCTTCCAGGTTGTCCAGGCGCTCACCGGTGTGGTCATCGCGGCTGTCGGCGATGAAGCGGTAGGCCTGCAGCAAACCGGCGGGGCCCACGAACTTGTCGGGGTTCCACCAGAAAGAGGGGCAGCTGGTCGAGCAGCTGGCACACAGAATGCACTCGTACAGGCCGTTGAGCTCTTCGCGCTCTTCGGGCGACTGCAGGCGTTCCTTCTCGTTGGCGACAAAGCTGTCAGCCATCAGGTAGGGCTTGATCGAGTGGTACTGCTTGAAGAACTGGGTCATGTCCACGATCAGGTCGCGGATCACGGGCAGACCGGGCAGGGGCTTCAAGACGATGTCACCCTTGAGGGTGTTCATGTTCGTCAGGCACGCCAGGCCGTTCTTGCCGTTGATGTTCATCGCGTCCGAGCCGCACACGCCTTCGCGGCAGGAGCGGCGGAACGAGATCGATGGATCGAGTTCCTTCAGCTTGACCAGGGCGTCCAGCAGCATGCGCTCATGACCGTCGAGCTCCACCTCCACCGTCTGCATGTAGGGCTTGGCATCTTTATCGGGATCGTAGCGATAGATTTTGAAAGTACGCTTCATTTTGGGATGTTCTTTCGTGGGCTGCGTGGATTTAGAAGGTACGGACCTTGGGCGGTACCGACGGCACGGTCAGCGGCTTGAGTTGCACTGGCTTGTACTCCAGGCTGTTGGCAGCGCTGTACCACAGGGTGTGCTTGAGCCAGTCGATGTCATTGCGGCCCAGTGGGTACTTGGGATCGTCAGCGGGGTGCTCGTAGTCATCCACGGTGTGGGCGCCACGGCATTCCTTGCGGGCGGCGGCCGAGACCATCGTGGCCTGGGCCACTTCGATCAGGTTGGCCACTTCCAGCGCTTCCATGCGGGCGGTGTTCCAGACCTTGGACTTGTCCTTCAGGGTCACGCCACCGACGCGGGCGCGGATGTCGGCAATCTTCTTGACGCCTTCGTCCATGCTCTTTTGCGTGCGGAACACACCGGCGTGCAGCTGCATGCAGGCGCGGATGTCGTTGGCCACGTCTTGTGCGTACTCGCCGCTGGTCGACTCGTCGAGCTTGTTCAGGCGCGACAGCGAGAAGTCCGAGGCGTTGTCGGGCATGGGCTTGAATTCGCCGTAGCCGTTGACGTAGTTGACGATGTGCTTGCCTGCCGACTTGCCAAAGACCAGCAGGTCCAGCAGCGAGTTCGTGCCCAGGCGGTTGGCGCCGTGCACCGACACGCAGGAGCATTCGCCCACTGCGTAGAGACCGTTGACGACCTTGTTCTCTTCACCATCCCAGACAACGACCTGGCCGTTGATGTTGGTGGGGATACCGCCCATCTGGTAGTGGATGGGGGGCACCACGGGAATCGGTTCCTTGGTGATGTCCACGTTGGCGAAGTTGTGGCCGATTTCTTCCACCGAAGGCAGGCGCTTGCGGATGGTTTCTGCACCCAGGTGGGTCATGTCCAGCAGGATGTAGTCCTTGTTCGGACCGCAGCCACGGCCTTCCTTGATTTCCTGGTCCATCGAGCGCGAGACGAAGTCGCGTGGCGCCAGATCCTTCAGGGTCGGCGCATAGCGCTCCATGAAGCGCTCGCCATCGCTGTTGCGCAAGATAGCGCCTTCACCACGGCAGCCTTCGGTCAGCAGCACGCCTGCGCCGGCCACGCCGGTGGGGTGGAACTGCCAGAACTCCATGTCCTGCAGCGGGATGCCTGCACGTGCAGCCATGCCCAGGCCGTCGCCGGTGTTGATGAAGGCATTGGTCGATGCCTGGAAGATACGGCCTGCGCCGCCAGTGGCCAGCAGCACGGCCTTGGCGTGCAGCTCGTACAGGTCGCCGGTTTCCAGTTCGATGGCGGTCACGCCGACCACGTCACCGGATTCGTCGCGGATCAGGTCCAGCGCCATCCACTCGACGAAGAAGTTGGTCTTGGACTTGACGTTTTGCTGGTAGAGCGTGTGCAGCATCGCGTGGCCGGTACGGTCAGCCGCTGCGCAAGCGCGTTGCACGGGCTTTTCGCCGTGGTTGGCGGTGTGGCCGCCGAAGGGACGCTGGTAGATCGTGCCATCGGGGTTGCGGTCGAAAGGCATGCCGAAGTGTTCCAGCTCGTACACCACCTTGGGTGCTTCACGGCACATGAACTCGATCGCATCCTGGTCACCGAGCCAGTCCGAGCCCTTGATGGTGTCGTAGAAGTGCCATTCCCAGTTGTCGGGAGACATGTTGCCCAGCGAGGCGGACACGCCACCTTGCGCTGCCACGGTGTGCGAGCGGGTGGGGAAAACCTTGGACAAGGCAGCCACGGACAGGCCAGCCTTGGACAGTTCCAGCGCAGCGCGCAGACCGGAGCCGCCTGCGCCGATGATGACGACATCAAACTTGCGCTTGGTGATGTTCTCTTTTGTATAGCTCATTGTTCTCTTTCAATCGCGGGTATCACAGACGCCACAGAACCTGCAGGCCCCAGCCGAGGCAGCCCACCAGCCAGACCAGCACAAAAATCTGCAGCACCAGGCGCAGGCCGACGGGCTGGACGTAGTCCATGAGGATTTCACGCATGCCCACCCAGGCGTGGTAGGCCAGCGCCACCAGGGTGCCCACGGTGATGAACTTCATCCACTGGTGGGAGAAGATGCCTGCCCACTGTTCGTAGCCGATAGGGCCCTTGATCATCAGCACCTGGACCAGCAGGGCCACGGTGAACAAGGCCATCAGCAAGCCGGTGATGCGCTGGGCCAGCCAGTCGCGCAAACCGTAGTGCGCACCGGTCACGACGCGTTTGGAGCCGTAATTGACGGACATGGGGAATCCTTTCTTATTTATCAGTAAATGCAGTCGCGGGCGATCAGTACAGGCCAAACAGCTTGGCACCCAGGATGGCGGTCAGCGCCAGGCTGATGGCAAAGCAGACGATGGCCGAGCTCTTGCCGAATTCCTTGTTGACCGACTTGTGCGAGACATCCATCCAGATGTGGCGCAGGCCGGCGCAGAAGTGGTGCAGGTAGGCCCAGATGAGCGCCAGCACGGCCAGCTTGATGAACCAGCCCGCAAAGATGCCGGCGCCGGTGTTGAAGGCGGCCGTGAAGCGGGCGTAGGAGAATTCGGAGGAGATCGAGGTGTCGAGCAGCCAGACCACAAAGGGCAGCAGGAAGAACATCACCAGGCCGCTGGCGCGGTGCAGGATCGACAGGATGGCTGCCACCGGGAAACGGTAGCCCGGCAGGTCCGTCAGCATGTTGATATTGCGAAACTCAGGCCGCTTCTTCGTGGTATCTGTCATGGTGTGAAATCTTTCGTGGATGTAACTGCTATGTAATCGCTAGGCTCAAACCTGCAAAATTTTATTGCAATGCAGCGCGCAGGTCTAAGGGTTTCTCTTTAACCCCGTGGTGACTACTCAGACTTGACCGGTGCATTAGCTCAGGGTATTGCTGTAATGGTGGGTGTCCGTCCGATAAAGACCTCGTCGTAATTCCATGGGAACATCGTTATAGGTGTAAGCGACGCGCTCGACGCTCAGCAGGGGGGTCTGGCCGTCGATATCGAGCAATTGGGCCTGTGCCGCATCGGGCAGCACGGCGCGCAGTTTTTCCTGGGCGCGCACCATGCGCACGCCGTACTCCACCTCGAACATTGCGTAGGTGGCGCCGGGGTAGTCGCGCATCTGCTCGGCCGTCAGGCCCTTGAAGCTGCTGCTGGGCAGCCAGATGTCTTCGACAATCGTGGGAATGCCGGCAAACACCAGCACGCGGCGCACATGGATCAGCGACTCGCCCGTGGGCACCTGCAGCAGCTTGCAGATCTCGCTGGCGCCCTTGATGCTGCGGCAGGAGATGATGTTGCGCTGCGCCGGGCCCTCTTCGTTGAGGTCACCACTGTCCGGAAGGAGACGCAAGAAGCGGTACTGCACATTGCGCTCGGCATGGGTGGCGACAAAGGTGCCCTTGCCCTGGCGGCGCAGCAGCAGGTTGTCGGCAGCCAGCTCGTCGATGGCCTTGCGCACGGTGCCCTGGCTCACGCGGTAGCGGGCGGCCAGCTCCATCTCGCTGGGGATCATCTCGCCCGGTTTCCAGGCGCCAGCCTCCAGGCTTTGCAGGATCAGGCCCTTGATTTGTTGGTAGAGGGGGCTGAATGCCGGGGTCGCACCACCCACGCTGTCGCCAGCGGACGTGATTCCGGTGTCGTTTGCATTGGGGGTGGAAGATGTCATGCGCTTGTCTTGGGAGAGATTCAATCTCTCGGGTGTCACAGTGGATGTGACATCCAACGGTTCAAATTTACAGCGCGCATTGTATAGCGCATCAGGGGTCAATCATATCTTATATAAGACATAAGACAAATTGACTGAGTGATCTGTTCAAGAGTACACTTATGCGCTGTTTACAGACCTGCCATCGGGGAATCCCGATCGCTGATTCCAGTCGTTTGACACCCTCTCCGATGCTGGCCTGCTTGGACACCTCATTTCTATTTTCTGGAGTTTTCCCATGAGCAAGAAGCCCGTACGTGTCGCCGTTACCGGTGCCGCTGGTCAAATCGGTTATGCCCTGTTGTTCCGCATCGCTTCGGGCGAAATGCTGGGCAAGGACCAGCCTGTCATCCTGCAACTGCTGGAAATTCCTGACGAGAAGGCACAGAACGCGCTCAAGGGCGTGATCATGGAGCTGGAAGACTGCGCTTTCCCTCTGGTGGCCGGTATCGAAGCCCACAGCGACCCGCTGCAAGCCTTCAAGGACACCGACTACGCACTGCTCGTGGGTGCCCGTCCTCGCGGCCCAGGCATGGAGCGTGCTGACCTGCTGGCTGCCAATGCCCAGATCTTCACCGCCCAAGGCAAGGCCCTGAACGCTGTCGCTTCGCGCAACGTCAAGGTGCTGGTGGTCGGCAACCCTGCCAACACCAATGCCTACATCGCGATGAAGTCGGCTCCCGACCTGCCAGCGAAGAACTTCACCGCCATGCTGCGTCTGGACCACAACCGCGCTGCCTCGCAACTGGCTGCCAAGGCTGGCTTCAAGGTCGGCGACATCCGCAAGCTGACGGTCTGGGGCAACCACTCGCCAACGATGTACGCTGACTACCGCTTCGCCACCGTGGACGGCAAGTCGGTCAAGGACGCGATCAACGACCAGGCCTGGAACAAGGACGTGTTCCTGCCAACCGTGGGCAAGCGTGGCGCCGCCATCATTGCTGCACGTGGCCTGTCGTCGGCTGCATCGGCAGCGAATGCCGCCATCGACCACATGCGTGACTGGGCCCTGGGCTCGGCTGGCGAATGGGTGACCATGGGCGTGCCTTCGAACGGCGAATACGGCATCCCAGCGGGCATCATCTTCGGCTTCCCAGTGACCACCGAAAACGGCGAATACAAGATCGTCGAAGGTCTGGAAATCGACGCGTTCTCGCAAGAATGCATCGACAAGACCCTGGCTGAGCTGCAAGGCGAGCAAGACGGCGTCAAGCACCTGCTGTAATCCAAGGCCGACCCGCATGCTTGCATGGAATGCCCAGCTCTACAGCCGGTTCGAGGACGAGCGCACGCGCCCGGCCGCCGAACTGCTGGCGCGCGTGGCCCTGCCCAGCGATACCGCCTATGTGGTGGATCTGGGTTGCGGGCCGGGCAATTCCACCGAGCTGCTGGCCCAGCGCTTCGTGCATGCACGGGTGCTGGGTATCGACCAGTCGCAAGACATGCTGGCCGCTGCGCGCCAGCGTCTTGCGCATGTGCATTTTGAGCAGGGCGACATCGCCCACTGGCAGGCTCCACTGCACAACGGGCGTTTGCCCGACCTGATTTTTGCCAATGCGGCCCTGCAATGGGTGCCAGACCACGTGCAACTGCTGCCCCGCTTGATGGACATGTTGGCGCCCGGTGGTGTACTGGCCGTGCAGATGCCGGACAACCGCGATGAGCCCACCCACCGCCTGATGCGCGAGGTGGCAGCGCTGCAGCCCTGGGCTGCAGAAATCGGCGATCCGCATGCCTTGCGCACGGATTTGCTGGCCTTGAATGATTACTACGATGTGTTGGCCCGTGATGCGCAGGTGGATGCCTGGCGTACGGCGTACCAGCACCCAATGGACAGTGCGGAGGCGATTGTCCAATGGGTTCGTGGCACGGGTCTCAGGCCCTTTCTCCAGCCTCTGCGTGCCGAGCTGCAAACCAGCTTTGTGGCCGATTCCCCCCGCCGCATCGATGCCGCCTATGCCTTGCGCAGCGATGGCCGGCGCCTGCTGGCCTTTCCCCGCTTGTTTTTGGTGGCCCGCCGCCCCATCTGACGATTAGTAGCCATGAGTGTCTCCGCCATCCATCCCGCACAGGTACTGCTGGGCGCCCAGTCTGGGGCCCTGGCACTGCCGGTCTGCGACCACTACAGTGGCGTGGAAGACCGCATGCGCAAGAGCCTGGCCCTGCAGGCACAGATGATGCAAGAGTTTGGCCGCTGCGTGTTCGATGTGACCTTGGACTGTGAAGACGGCGCGGCCGTCGGCCAGGAAAAGGCCCATGCGCAGCTGGTCGCCTCGCTCGCCAAGAACGCCGCGCCCGGCGCCCGGGTCGCTGCCCGCGTGCATGCGGCCGACCACGCCGCGCTGGCCGAAGACATCGCCACCATCGCTGGCGAGGCGGGCGAGCAGCTCTGCCACATCATGGTGCCCAAGGTCGAGTCGGTCGACGACATCGATAAGGTTGACCGCTTGCTGCAGGCGGCCACCAGCACCCCGGTGCCGCTGCATGCGCTGATCGAGTCGCCCCAGGCCGTGCACCGCGCTTTCGAGATTGCCGCCCACCCCCGCGTGCAAAGCATCAGCTTTGGCCTGATGGATTTTGTCTCTGCCCATGGCGGCGCCATCCCCTCCAGCGCCATGGGCGTGCAAGGCCAGTTCACGCATCCGCTGGTGCTGCGTGCCAAGCTGGAGATCGCAGCCGCCTGCCACGCCTACGGGAAAGTGCCGTCGCACTGCGTGGTGACCGAGTTCAAGAACCCCGATGCGATGGAGCAGGCAGCCCGCCGCGCCTATGGCGAGCTGGGCTACACCCGCATGTGGAGCATCCACCCCGCGCAGATCCGTCCCATCCTGCAGGCCTTCGCGCCCACGCAGAGCCAGGTCGATGAAGCAGCCCGTATCGTGCGGGCAGCGGCCGACGCGCAATGGGCGCCGATCAGCGTCGACGGGGTCTTGCATGACCGTGCAAGTTATCGTTACTTTTGGCAAATTTTGGAGCGTGCCGCGCAGACGGGTTGTCCGTTGCCGGGTACAGTGCGGGAGTGGCTGTAACCATTCGGGGCCAGCCCTTTTCCTGTTTCTTGCGTTGTATCGCGGGAGTTGTTATGAAAAATCGCGTGATTTCTTTGTTGGTCTTGGTTCCTGCGCTGACTCTGGCCATGGGCAGTGTGCAGGCGCAAGACAAGACGGCGGCCAAGCCTGCTGCCAAGGCCGCAGCGGCCAAAACCACCGCCGCCAAGAAGGCACCGGCCAAAAAGGCCCCTGCCAAGCGTGCATCCACCGCCAAGAAGGGCGCAGCGGTTGCCGCTGGTGCCGGCGCAGCCGCTGCGGCCGCGTCCATTCCTGCCCAGCAGACCCTGACCCCCGCCGAGCTGGCGATTGCCGAGCAGGTCTACCAAGGCCGCATCAGCTGCGAGCTGGGTGCCTCGATCAATATCGCCAAGGATTCGGTCAACCCCGGCTACTTCTTCGTTGAAGGCAAGGGCTTCAAGTACCACATGGCCCCGGTGGCCACCTCCACCGGCACCATCCGCCTGGAAGACCAGCACGCTGGCGCCATGTGGCTGCAAGTGGCCAACAAGTCGATGCTGATCAACCGCAAGCTCGGTCAGCGCCTGGCCGATGAATGCATGAGCCCTGAACAAAACCAGGTTGCCGAGGCCATCAAGAAAAACCCACCTGCCGCACTGTTTGAAGGCAACGGCCGCTGATAAGAACAGCGGCGCGGCTGCCCGACGCCTTGCGAGCGCCCCACCATTGAAATAGAGAACCGGAGAACGTATGTTGAAAGCCTACCGCGACCATGTGACTGAGCGTGCCGCTCTGGGCATCCCCCCACTGCCGCTGGATGCCAAGCAGGTCGCTGACTTGATCGAGCTGATCAAGAACCCGCCTGCCGGTGAAGAAGCATTTCTGCTCGATCTGCTGACCCACCGCGTGCCGCCAGGCGTGGACGATGCCGCCAAGGTCAAGGCTTCCTTCCTGGCTGCCGTGGCACATGGCGACCTGAAAGTGGCGCTGATCTCCAAGGCCAAGGCCACCGAGCTGCTGGGCACCATGGTGGGTGGTTACAACGTGCATCCGCTCATTGAGCTGCTCGATGACGCAGAAGTGGCCGCCGTGGCTGCCGATGCGCTCAAGAAGACGCTGTTGATGTTCGACTTCTTCAATGACGTCGCCGACAAGGCCAAGGCCGGCAATGCCAAGGCCAAGGAAGTGATGCAAAGCTGGGCCGACGCCGAGTGGTTCACCTCGCGCCCCGAAGTCGACAAGAAGATCACCGTCACCGTGTTCAAGGTGCCCGGCGAGACCAACACCGACGACCTGTCGCCCGCGCCAGACGCCTGGAGCCGCCCCGACATTCCTCTGCACTACCTCGCGATGCTGAAGAACACGCGTCCTGACGCGGCCTTCAAGCCTGAAGAAGACGGCAAGCGCGGCCCGATGCAGTTCATCGACGACCTGAAGAAAAAGGGCCACCTGGTGGCCTACGTCGGCGACGTGGTCGGCACCGGTTCTTCGCGCAAGTCGGCAACCAACTCCATCGTCTGGGCCACCGGCCAGGACATTCCCTTTGTGCCCAACAAGCGCTTTGGTGGTGTGACCTTGGGCGGCAAGATCGCTCCGATCTTTTTCAACACCCAGGAAGACTCGGGCTCGCTGCCGATTGAAGTGGACGTCTCCAAGCTGGAGATGGGCGACGTGATCGACGTGCTGCCCTACGACGGCAAGATCCTCAAGAACGGTGAGACCGTGGCCGAGTTCCAGCTCAAGAGCGATGTGCTGTTTGACGAAGTGCGCGCTGGCGGCCGTATCAACCTGATCATTGGCCGCTCGCTGACCGCCAAGGCCCGCGAAGCGCTGGGTCTGCCCGCATCGACCGTGTTCCGTCTGCCCCAGGCGCCTGCCGAATCCAAGGCCGGCTTCACCTTGGCGCAAAAGATGGTTGGCCGCGCTGTCGGTCTGCCAGAAGGCCAGGGCGTGCGCCCCGGTACCTACTGCGAACCGCGCATGACCACCGTGGGCTCGCAAGACACCACGGGCCCGATGACCCGCGATGAGCTCAAGGACCTCGCTTGCCTGGGCTTCTCCGCTGACATGGTGATGCAGTCCTTCTGCCACACGGCCGCCTACCCCAAGCCAGTGGACGTCAAGACCCACCGCGAACTGCCCAACTTCATCAGCAACCGTGGTGGCGTGGCCCTGCGTCCTGGTGATGGCGTGATCCACAGCTGGCTCAACCGCCTGCTGCTGCCTGACACCGTGGGCACCGGCGGTGACTCGCACACCCGTTTCCCAATCGGCATTTCCTTCCCCGCAGGCTCGGGCCTGGTGGCCTTCGGTGCTGCCACTGGCGTGATGCCGCTGGACATGCCTGAATCGGTGCTGGTGCGCTTCAAGGGCGAAATGCAGCCGGGCGTGACCCTGCGCGATCTGGTGCACGCGATTCCGCTGTACGCGATCAAGGCCGGTCTGCTGACCGTCGCCAAGGCTGGCAAGATCAACGAGTTCTCCGGCCGCATCCTGGAGATCGAAGGCCTGCCAGACCTGAAGGTCGAGCAAGCGTTCGAGCTGTCCGACGCGTCCGCCGAGCGCTCTGCCGCTGGCTGCACGATCAAGCTCAACCCCGAGCCGATCAAGGAATACCTGACCTCGAACGTGGTTCTGATGAAGAACATGATCGCCGACGGTTATGCCGATGCCAAGACCTTGCAGCGCCGTATCGAGAAGGTCGAAGCCTGGCTGGCCAAGCCCGATCTGCTCGAAGCCGACAAGGACGCCGAATACGCGCACATCATCGAGATCGACCTGGCCGACATCAAGGAGCCTATCGTCTGCTGCCCCAACGACCCGGACGACGCCAAGTTCCTGTCCGATGTGGCCGGCACCAAGATCGATGAAGCCTTCATCGGCTCGTGCATGACCAACATAGGCCACTTCCGCGCTGCAGCCAAGCTGCTGGGCGGCCAGCGTGACATCCCCGTCAAACTGTGGGTGGCACCTCCCACCAAGATGGACCAGAGCGAGCTGATCAAGGAAGGCCATTACGCCGCCTTTGGTACCGCCGGTGCCCGCACCGAAATGCCCGGCTGCTCGCTGTGCATGGGCAACCAGGCCCAGGTGCGCGAAGGCGCGACGGTCATCTCGACCTCGACCCGCAACTTCCCCAACCGTCTGGGCAAGAACACCAATGTGTTCCTGGGCTCGGCCGAGCTGGCCGCGATTGCATCGCGCCTGGGCAAGCTGCCCACCAAGGAAGAGTACCTGAAGGAAATGGGCGTGATCGATGCCGACAAGGCCTCCGTCTACCGCTACATGAACTTCAACGAAATCTCGGAATACGCCGAGGTTGCCGAGAAGATCTAAGCCTTTTGGCCTGCGTGCAGGGGTTTGCAGCCCCTGCCCTTGCAACCCGCTTCGGCGGGTTTTTTTATGCCATGTATCTAGGTTATGCGTGCTGCCCTGTGCAGAAAAAACGGAGGTATGCACAATGTTCGCTGGCCGCAGGCTGGCGCCTGTGCGTCCGCGCGCCTGGCTGCGCCAGGTTTGCGCGCCCAAGTTTTGAACTGCCCGACTGGAGAAATGAGTCCGATGAAGATGTGGAAATATGTGGTGGCGCTGCTGGTGCCTGGTGTGATGGCCAGTGCCAGCCTGGCGCAGGTGCAGAGTGGCGCCACGGACAGCGCAGCCTCTGCCGAGGTGACAACTGCGCAGGCGACGCCTTGCGAAGGCGCGGTGATGTATGCGCTGGACAACTGGTACCAGGTGCAGCGCTGCGAGAGCGCGGGCTTCTTGCTGCCCGAAGACATTGCCCAGAGCAGCGCCGATTTTCTGGCCGCGCACCAGGGCATCGAGCAGGATGTGCGCAGCCAAAGCCCGCGCGCGCAGCAGGCGCTGGCCTTTGCCGGTACCAGCCCCTGGGACTGGAATGACCCGGGCAACCGTGGCACCCTGGAAAACCTCTGCCGCGACACCTTGCAGTCGCAAAAGCGCATGGTGAGCGAGCCCAGCTGGCGCGAATCGCTCAGCTGCGCGCGCTGATAGAGCGCAGCGGGCAGGGCGCCCAAGCGCCAAATGCCCGCCTTTGTGGGACTGACAAATCTGAAGCCTTGGGCAGCCTATGAAGCCAGGCTGCCCAGGCCGCCAGGGCGTGTCGCCTAGCCCAGGCGCACGTCGAAGTAGGCCTCTTCCACGCCAATCCCCTGAAAGCCCGCCTGCCGCGCCTTGTCAAAAGCCTTGAGCCAGGCGCGTGCCAGCACTTCCTGCTGGGCAGAGATCTCACCGCCTTCGGCGGCATCGGTAAAGGCGCTCAGCGCTTCGAGCATGTCTTGTTCATCGGGGAAAAACTTGCCGATCTCTCTGGCAAAGCGCGCTTCTGCGCGGTGCTTGAGGGCGGGATCAATGCCGTGGCAATCCTGCAGGCTGATGGCGATCGGGGTAGAGACTTCCATAGATTAGATGACTGTTTAAATAAACAGTGTCTAGTATCTCTGCTAACTGTTTATTTGTACAGTTTTTTATTGCGGCAGTCGTTGGATGTGTGCATCGGCTGCGCCGCGCTGGCCACGCGGGTGGGCCGGCCTTGGGCCCAGCGGCCACCCGGGTTTGCGCAGCGCGTATACAATACGGGCCCCTTGTGCCTGGGAACGCCGCATTGTTCTTGGGCCACTTTTCGTAGCCATGGGTTCCCTCGCCCCCATTGACCAAAAAGGAATGTCATGAACTCCGCTCATGCCGTGCAGACCCCTGTCTCGCGCGTGCCTTTCTATCTCTCCTTGCTGGTGGCCTTCCATATCGCCATCGTCATTGCCAGCAACTACCTGGTGCAGCTGCCCATCTCGCTGTTGGGTTTTCACAGCACCTGGGGGGCTTTCAGCTTTCCCTTTATCTTCCTGGCCACCGATCTGACCGTGCGTCTCATTGGCAAGGCCGAGGCGCGCCGTGTCATCACCCGGGCCATGCTGCCAGCGCTGCTGGTGTCCTATATCGTTGGCGTCATCTTCCATGAAGGGCGCTTCAACGGCTGGGAGGCGCTGCAGACCTTCAACAGTTTTGTCTTCCGCATTGCGCTGGCCAGCTTTGCCGCCTATGTGCTGGGCCAGCTGCTCGACATCCAGGTGTTTGACCGCATCCGCCAAAAGAGCCATGCCTGGTGGATGGCACCCGCTGCCGCCTCGGTGTTTGGCCAGGCGCTCGATACCGCCGCTTTTTTCTCCATCGCCTTCTGGCGCAGTGCCGACCCCTTCATGGCCGCCAACTGGGTGGAGATCGCGCTGGTGGACTATGTCATCAAACTGGCCGTGAGCCTGCTGCTGTTTGTGCCCGCCTATGGCGTGGTGCTGGCCGCGCTGGTGCGCTCGATGCGCATGCCGGCGGCAGCGACTGCTGCTCCCTGACCGGCAGATCCGTTGGGCCGAGGGCCTGACGGGATGCTCACCAAACAAAAGGCCGCCAGAATCAAATCTGGCGGCCTTTTGCATGGGCGCTTGCGTAGCTCAGGTCTGGCTTTGCAAGTAGTTGGGCAGGCCCATCATGTTGATCAGGCTGAGCTGTTTTTCCAGCCAGTAGGCATGGTCTTCTTCGGTATCGCGCAACTGGGCCAGCAGAATGTCGCGGCTCACATAGTCGCTGTGCTTCTCGCACAGTTCCATGCCCTGGCGCAGGCCAGCGCGCACTTCGTATTCGGTGTCCAGGTCCTTTTGCAGCATCTCGGGCACGGTCGCGCCGGGCGTGAATTCCTTGGGGCGCATGTCGGGGCGGCCACCCAGCATCAGGATGCGGCGCAGCAGTGCATCGGCATGCTGGGTTTCTTCCTGCATCTCATGGTCCAGGCGGGTGAACAGCTTGCTAAAGCCCTGGTCTTCGTAAATGCGCGAGTGGGCAAAGTACTGGTCGCGTGCGGCCAATTCGCCACGCAGCAGGTCCTTGAGGTAGTCGACGACGTCGGGATGGCCTTGCATGTTCTTGTTCTCGGGTGAGTTTGCGAAGCCTGCAGTATCGCGTGTCTGCGTGCGCTTGGTTGCGAAAGCAGCCAAATGCCCATGTAGCACCGCTCTGGATGCGGGCTGTAAGCAGATGCATTCGCATTGCCTATGCCGCCAGCGCGGAGGCGGGCAGGGGATGGGCCGCGATAGTTCTGGCAAGATCAGAGGTTTTGAAGGGAGCGAGCATGAACCCATCCGAAGCCTGGCAAGCGCAAGTGCACCCCATCGACCCGGCAGTGCGCGCCGACATCGAGGCCAAGCTGGCGCAGATTGAGATCGAGCACCAGGTGCGCATTCTGTTTGCCTGCGAGTCCGGCAGCCGGGGCTGGGGTTTTGCATCGCCCGACAGTGACTACGATGTGCGCTTCATCTATGCACCGCGCCTGCCCTGGTACCTGAGCGTGAGCGAGCAGCGCGATGTGATCGAGCTGCCTATCTCCGATGTGTTCGATGTCAACGGCTGGGAGCTGCGCAAGGCGCTGGGCCTGCTCAAAAAGGGCAATGCCACCTTGATCGAATGGTTTGATTCTCCCGTGGTCTACCAGGCCGATCCGCTGTTTGTGGCCGACATGCGCGCCGCCATCGAGCGCGTGCACCTGCCCGAGCGCACGCACTACCACTACCTGCACATGGCGCGCAAAAACTACCGCGAGTACCTGCAGGGCGAGACGGTGCGGCTCAAGAAATACCTCTATGTGCTGCGCCCGCTGCTGGCCTGCCTGTGGCTGGCCGAGGGCCGGGGCGTGGCGCCAATGCGCTTTCAGGATCTGGTCGATGGCACCGTCGTCGACCCGGCGGTGCTTGACGCGATTGCGGCGCTGCTGGTGGTCAAGCGCGCGGCCAAGGAGTCCGAGCATGGTGCCGCGATGCCGGTGCTCAATGCCTTTATCGAGACCACCTTGGCGCAGCTGGAGGCCGCACCCGCGCCGCAGACACCGGGCGTGGACTTTGCGCCGCTCGATGATTTGCTGCTGCGCACCGTGCTGAGCGGCCACACGGGTTGATCAGGCGCTAGGGCCAGGGGCTTGCACGGCCTGCACGGCAGATTGCAGGCTCAGCAGCAGCTTGTGCACCAAAGGGTTGTCCGGCTGGCTGCGCCAGACCGCCAGCAGCTCGGACTGCGGCTGCTCGCCCAAGAGCGGGATGAACACCACATCGGGCATGCCCACGCGCTGCAGCGCGGCCGGCACAATGGCCGAGCCCTGGCCCAGCGACACGAGCGACAGCACTGACAGCCAGTGCCGCACCTCATGCCGCACCTCGGGCACAAAGCCATGGGCCATGCACATCTGGTAGATGCGCTGGTGGTAGAGCGGCGAGACGGCGCTGGAGAACAGCACCAGGCGCTCATGCTTGAGCTGCGCCAGATCGAGCGCGGCATGGCCCGCCAACGCATGCTGGCGCGGCAGGCAGGCCACAAAGGGCTCTTGCATCAGCAGCTGGCTGCGCAGGCCTTCGGGCAGCATCACTGAATGCACCAGGCCCATGTCCAGCTCGGCCTGCTGCAGGCCCAGCAGTTGCTCGGCGCTGTTGAGCTCGCGCATGTCGATGCGCACCTGCGGATGCGCGCTCTGAAAATGGGCCAGCGCCTGAGGCACGCCCCGGTACAGCGCCGAGCCCACAAAGCCCAGGCGCAGATGGCCACTTACGCCCTGGCCCACATCCCGCGTCTCCTGCACCGCCTGCCCGGCCAGCGCCAGCAGCTGGCGCGCGCGTGGCAGCAGGTGGGCGCCAGCTGCGGTCAGGCGCACGCCCTTGCTGCTGCGCTCAAACAGCGCGGCGCCAATTTCTTCTTCCAGCTGGCGGATGGCGACCGACAGCGGCGGCTGCGAGATGGACAGGCGCTGGGCCGCCCGGCTGAAGTGCAGCTCTTCCGCCAGCGTTGCGAAGTAGTTCAGCAGCCGCAGCTCCATGGGCACTCCTAACTATATTTAATACGTATCGATAAAGATTTTAATAATATTTGACGCGAATAGCAGCGGCTGCTGAAATGGCGCAAAACCTCGCGACCAGAGCGCGAACCCACGCACAAAACACGCCTAACCCGCGGGCCCGCAGCGCAGTCCCTCCCCGAGCACCTCGCTGCCAGCCCCGCCATCAGGAGACCCGCATGTCCGCACCGGACCCATCCCAGCGCAGCGCCATGGCGCAGGTGGCGCAAGCCCATGCCCACCCCGTGCCCGATCGCCACGGCAGCAATTTCTACAGCACCGACCCGGCTTTGCAGCAGCTCTTGCAGCTCTACCTTCCCGCCGACCTGCTGGCCCATCTGCAGCCCTATCTGCAGCGCATGGGCGAGCTCGCGGGCGGCCGCATCGACGAGCTGGCCAGCATTGCCGACAAGAACCCGCCCACGCTGGAGCACCGCAGCCGCTCCGGTGAAGACCGCCAGCGCATCATCAAGCACCCGGCCTATGAAGAGCTCGAACGCATTGCCTATGGCGAGTTCGGCCTGCAGGCGATCTCGCACCGCGACGACATGCTGGGCTGGCAGGGCAAGATGCCGCCCATCGTCAAATATGCGCTGACCTATCTGTTTGTGCAGTCCGAGTTTGGCCTGTGCTGCCCCTTGTCGATGACCGATTCGCTCACGCGCACCTTGAAGAAATTCGGAGCGCCGGAGCTGGTCGCCAAGTACCTGCCGCAGCTGCTGTCGCTGGACTGGGACAGCCAGGCCCAGGGCGCCATGTTCATGACCGAGCAGGCGGCCGGCTCCGACATCTCCAACACCCAGACCCTGGCCCAGCCACAGGCCGATGGCAGCTGGCGGGTGACGGGCGACAAGTGGTTCTGCTCCAACCCCGATGCCGAGTTTGCAATGGTGCTGGCCCGCGTGGAAGGCGCACCCGCTGGCATGAAGGGCATCTCGCTCTTCCTGCTGCCCCGCAAGCTGGACGATGGCAGCCAGAACCACTACCGCATCATCCGCTTGAAGGACAAGCTGGGCACCAAGTCGATGGCCAGCGGCGAGATCCGCATGGACGGCGCCACGGCCTACCTGATCGGCGAGCAGGGCCGGGGCTTTGTGCAGATGGCCGATATGGTCAACAACTCACGCCTGTCCAACGGCGTGCGCTCGGCCGGCATGATGCGCCGCGCTGTGGCTGAGGCCGAGTTTGTGGCCAGCGAGCGCGTGGCCTTTGGCAAGCGCCTGCAGGACATGCCGCTGATGCAGCGCCAACTGGACAAGCTGCGCGTGCCCGCCGAGCAGGCGCGGTCGATGGTGTTCCAGACCGCCCAGACCCTGATGCGCTCGGACGCAGGCGACAAGGAGGCCTATGCGCTGCTGCGCATCCTGACGCCGATGATCAAGTTCCGCGCCTGCCGCGATGCGCGCAAGGTCACGGGTGATGCGATGGAAGTGCGCGGCGGCTGCGGCTATATCGAGGAATGGACGGACCCCCGCCTGGTGCGCGATGCCCACCTGGGCTCCATCTGGGAAGGCACCAGCAATATTGTCGCGCTCGATGTCGTGCGTGCCATCCAGCGGGAAGGCTCGCTGCCGGTGCTGCAGGCCTATCTGCAAGGCCTGCTGAGGGGCTGCCGCATCAGCGCAGGCTACCGCCAGGCGCTGGATGCCGCTCTGGCCCGCGCCAGTGCGCTGGCCGAGCGTGCCGCGCAAGACGGCGGCGCGGTGCTGGCCCGCCAGGCTGCTACCGGTCTGTACAACTGCACCACCGCCATTGCGATGGCCTGGGAAGCCGGCCAGATCGACTCGGCCGAGCGCCTGCGCCTGTCGCAGCTGGTGCTGCTGCACCGCGTGCTGCCGCGCGATCCGCTCGCCAGCGACGCCATTCCGCAAGATTGGCTGGCCTGATTCGCAGATCCGCAGATCCGCAGACCGGCAGCGACAGCCCCATCAACACGCAGGCAGCAGACCTGCACCCCTCAATACATGGAGACAAACATGCAAAAATTTTCCTTGAACGCGGCGGCGCTCGCCCTCGCTTGTCTGGCCGGGCTGGGTGGCGTGGGTGGCGTGGGTATGGCCTCGGCGCAAGCCGCTGACAAATTCCCTGACCGCCCGATCATGTTCACCGTGCCCTTCCCTCCTGGCGGTCCCACCGATGCGATGGCGCGCATTCTGGCGACCGAACTGACGCGCGAGCTGGGCCAGAGCGTGGTGGTGGAGAACCGCGCGGGCGCGGGCGGCAATATCGGCGCCGAGTATGTGGCGCGCGCCAAGCCTGATGGCTACACCATCATGTTCGGCACCTCGGGCCCGCTGGCGATCAACAAGAGCCTGTACAAGTCGATCAGCTACGACCCGCGCACCAGCTACGCGCCCATCATCTATGTGGGCTACCTGCCCAATATCCTGGTGGTGAAGGCCAGCCTGCCGGCCGACAACGTGCAGGGCCTGATCGCGCTGGACAAGGCCCAGCCCGGCAAGCTCAATTTCGCGTCATCGGGCAATGGCGCTTCGTCGCACCTGGCCGGCGTCATGTTCAACAACCTGGCCGGCACCAAGCTGCAGCACATTCCCTACAAGGGCACGGGCCCGGCGCTCAATGATTTGCTGGCGGGACAGGTCGACATGAGCTTTACCGATATCCTGACAGCCATGCCCTATATCAAGGCTGGCAAGGTCAAGCCGCTGGGTGTGGCCACCGCGCGCCGCTCCAGCGCCTTGCCCGACATTCCCACCGTGGCCGAGCAGGGCATGGCCGGGTATGACGTGGGTGTTTTCTTCGGTGTCGTCGCCCCCAAGGGCACGCCGCCCGAGCGTGTGCAGGTGCTCAACCAGGCCTTCTCCAAGGCGCTGGATTCGGACAGTGTGAAAAAGGCCTTTGCCGCGCAGGGCCTGGAGGCATCACCGGACCGGTCGCCTGCCTACCTGGGGCGCTTTATCGCCACCGAAGTGGACAAATGGCAGGCAGTGGTGCAGCAGTCGGGTGTGACGCTGGACTGATCCAACCGAAAACGGAAAAACGGACCATGACAACAACACAGGCGGCCCAAGCAGGCGCTTTGCAGGGCATCAAGGTGCTCGATCTCTCGCGCATTCTGGGCGGGCCGCTGTGCGGCCAGATCCTGGGCGACCATGGCGCCGATGTGCTCAAGGTCGAGCCGCCGCAAGGCGACGACACGCGCAGCTGGGGCCCGCCGTTTCGCGATGGCGTGGCCTCGTACTACCTGGGTCTGAACCGCAACAAGCGCGTGCAGTTCATGGACCTGGCGAGCGCCGAAGGCCAGGCCCAGGTGCGCGCTTTGATGGCGCAGGCCGATGTGGTGGTCGAGAACTTCAAGACCGGCACGATGGAGAAATGGGGCATTGGCTACGAGCAGATGCAGCAGGAGTTTCCGCACCTGGTCTGGTGCCGCGTCACCGGCTTTGGTGCCGATGGCCCGCTGGGCAGCCTGCCGGGCTACGACGCGGCCATCCAGGCCATGGCCGGGCTGATGAGCATCAATGGCGAGGCCGACCGCGACCCGCTGCGTGTGGGCCTGCCGGTGGTCGACATGGTCACCGGCCTCAATGCCGTCATTGGTGTGCTGCTGGCGCTGCATGAGCGCGGCCGCAGCGGCCTGGGCCAGCTGGTGGATGCCTCGCTGTACGACGCGGGCATCTCGCTCTTGCACCCGCATGCGGCCAACTGGTTCATGAACGGCAAGATCCCCGGCCGCTCCGGCAATGCCCATCCCAACATCTACCCCTACGATGTGGTGAACACCGGCAAGGCGCCGATCTTTCTGGCCGTGGGCAATGACCGCCAGTTCCGCCTGATGTGCCAGCACCTGGGGCAGGAGGCCCTGGCCGATGACACGCGCTTTGCCACGGCCGGCCAGCGCTCGGTGAACCGCGATGTGCTCAAGCCGCTGCTCGAGCAGGCCTTTGCCGCGCATGACGGCGTGCAACTGGCCGAAGACCTGATGGCCATTGGCGTGCCCGCCGCGCCGGTGCTGAATGTGGAGCAGGCCTTGCAAGCCCCGCATACCGCCCACCGCGAGATGGTTGTGAAGATGGGCGACTACACCGGCCTGGGCGCCCCAGTCAAGCTGAGCCGCACCCCCGCGTCTTACCGCTTTGCGCCGCTGACCGAAGGCACGGCGTTCTTGGATGCGGCCAACGACCACTGATCTGCAGCATTCACCCGCAAAAAAGGCCCATGCCTGCGCACCGCAGCATGGGCCTTTTTGTGGGCGGGAGGGCGGTGCTCAGTCCAGCAGGCGAATGCCCGTGCGCTGCACAAACTCTTCGTAGCTCAGCGGCTTGCCCGCCTTGGTCGATGCCTGGTTGTCCTGCAGATGCACCCAGCGCTGGCCGGTCGCTGGGTCATAGACCATCTTGAACACGGCATCGGGCACCCAGACCTGGCCGTCGCCAATGGTACGGTGCTGCTTGCCAAAAACCGGGCCGGTGATGACAAACACATCGCCCTTGGCGCGGCGGATATAGCGGCGCGTGTCCTGCTCGATCTGCGACCAGGGCTTGCCGTTTTGCGTCGGGTCCTGCGGCACCATATTGGCCAGCGAATAGCTTTGGGCCTTGCCGAACTTGGTGCTCATGTCACCGGCGGCAGCCATATGGCCACGGCTGAGGCCCGAGCGCCGGTAGTCCGACAGCTGCGCGCGTTCGCGCGCGGGCAGGCGGGCTTCTTCGTAGAACTTGTCGCTGCGCTTCAAGTCCTTGGCCTGGTCCAGCATGCGGGCATTGAGGCGCTGGGCCACAAAGATCGGCGTCTTGGTCTGGCCCGAATGCAGCACGGCAAACTCTTCAAAACACAAAGGACGCAATTGGCCGTAGGCACTGGTGCTGGGCGGCTTGCCCGAGAAGAACTGCGGGCAGTCATCAAAGCCTGCAGCCAGGGCAGGGGCGGCGGCGCACAGCAGCGCTGGCGCCAGGTAAACAGAGAGGCGGGAAAACATAAGCGCGCAAGTGTTGCACAAGATGGGCCCGCCGGGGACAAAGGCCGGGCAGGCCGTCGGCTATGCAGGCGGTGGATGGCGCTCGCTGCGATGCCTAGTGGGCCGCTTCCTGCAAAAAAGTCCACAGCTGCAGCGCCTGGGGCGGCAGCTGGGCCGGGTCGCGGCAGGCCAGCACCAGCTGGCGCGCGGCCCAGTCGGCGCTCAGCGGCC
>NZ_APCR01000352.1:0-15079 GCF_000410635.1 Comamonas sp. B-9 | reverse complement strand
GGCTCCAGCGCCAATGCGGCGGGCAGTGGCCGGGGCTCGCGCCCTTCGCGCGCAAACAGCGGCATCTGCAGCTCGGCTTCGAGCTGGGCGATCTGCATGCTGACGGCCGAGGGCACCTTGCCCAGCGCCCGGGCTGCGGCCGAGAAGCTGCCATGGTCAAGCACGGCCAGCAGGGTCTGGATGGTGTCCGAGTCAAAGGGGGCGAAGGCACTGCGCATTGATATATCAATTTTTCTGAAAGATTCTGACTTATGTTATCAGTTCATGACACATAAGATAGCGCCCTATGTCAGTTCAAAAAATACACAACAGCCCTTGGTCTCTGCAGGGGCCGATGCGGCGCGTGGTCTATGTGGCCTTGTACGAGGCCATCGCCATCGTGGCCGCCACGGCAGGCCTGTCGGCCCTCTCGGGCCAGGGCGCGGCGCACTCCGGCGTCGTGGCCGCTGCCTCGTCGGCCATCGCGATTCTGTGGAATGTCGTCTGGAACCATTTGTTCGAGCGCTGGGAGGCCACCCAGCCCACGCGCGGTCGTGGCCTGGGCCGCCGCATTGCGCATGCGCTGGGCATGGAAGGGGGTCTCGTCTTCATGCTCGTCCCCCTGTTTGCCTGGTGGTTCGAGGTCAGCCTCTGGGATGCGCTGGTGATGGACATCGGCCTGCTGCTGTTCTTCCTGGTCTACACCTTTGTCTTCAACTGGTCGTTTGACCGCCTGTTTGGCCTGCCGCAATCGGCACAGTAAGGGTCTGAAAACGCAACGGGGCGCCGTGTTACCACTGGCGCCCCGTTGCTGTTAATGGCTGTGCTTTAGCGCAGCCAGGCAATCATCAGCTGCAGCACAAAGGCATTGATGATGTCGATAAAGAACGCGCCCACCAGCGGCACGATCAGGAAGGCCTTGTGCGAGGGCCCGTACTGGCTGGTGATGGCCTGCATATTGGCCACAGCCGTGGGCGTGGCGCCCATGCCAAAGCCGCAGTGGCCGGCGGCCAGCACGGCGGCATCGTAGTTGCGGCCCATGGTGCGGAAGGTGATGAAAACGGCAAACAGCGCCAGCGCCACCGTCTGCACGGCCAGGATGAGCATCAGCGGCCCGGCCAGATCGGCCAGCTCCCAGAGCTTGAGTGACAGCAGCGCGATGGCCAGGTAGATCGACAGGCCGGCGTTGCCAAACACATCGATGGCGCGGTCAAACACCTTGAAGCCAAAGCCGTAGTCCAGCACATTGCGGATCACCACGCCGCCGCCCAGCGCCCAGACAAAGGTGGGCAGCTGCAGTATCGTGCCCTGGGTGGCGCTGGTCATGAACTCAGCAAAGGCCAGGCAGCCGGCAAACAGCGCCAGGGTCTCGATGGCGGCCTCGGCAGTGATCAGGCGCGGGGCGGTATTGGGCGTCTCGAAATTGGCGACCTGGCTGCTGTCGTTGTTTTCGGTGTGTTCGCTTACTTCTTTCTCAGTTAGTGTGCGTGGCTGGGCCAGCTGGTGGCGGGTAATCAGGCGCTTGGCCAGGGGGCCGCCCAGCAGGCCGCCGATGACCAGGCCAAAGGTGGCGCAGGCAATGCCCAGCGCGGTGGCGCCGCTCAGGCCGTATTGGTTCTCCAGCACCGAGCCCCAGGCGCCAGCGGTACCGTGGCCGCCCAGCAAGGTGATCGAGCCCGCGACCAGGCCAATGAGCGGGTCCAGCCCCAGCAGGGTGGCCAGGCCCACGCCGACACCGTTTTGCACAAAGATAAACGCGACGATCACGCCCAGAAACACCACCAGGCCCATGCCGCCCTCACGCAGCTTGGCAAAGTTGGCGCTCAGCCCGATCGACGAGAAGAACACCAGCATGAAGCTGGTCTGCATAGCGGTGGCAAAGGCCAGGGTCAGGCCGGTGGCCTGGTGCAGCGCAAAGATAAGGGCAGCCACCACCAAGCCGCCGGAGACGGGCTCGGGGATATTGAAGTCGCGCAGAAAGCGGATATGCCGCGTCAGCCACTTGCCCAGCAAGAGCACGAGGACGGCAAAGATCAGGGTGTAGTAAGCACTGAAACTCAGATGCAAGGGAATTCTCCTCAAAGAGCAGGCCTGGGCCTGTTCGAAAACAGAAAGCCGGTGTTGACTATGGGTTGGTGTTTTTTGCAGGCAAAGCGCTGCAATATGGGTGAATGCCGAAGCATCGTCTGATTGAATAGGGCTATAACCAACAACGGTGAGTGGTGTTTGCGGCTATGGACAAGTCCCCCTGCCTGTGCTCCAGCGCCCGGCCTGGCTTAAAATGCAGGGCCTTGTCCCAAGGAGCGCTGCAGCAGGCCGGTGGTACCCCATCGCAGGCCTGTCAGGCTTGGGGCAGGTCGACGGGCATGCACGGCATCGCCCGCATCAACGGCGCTCACCTGTTCTGTCTCTGTTTTCTGGTTTTCACAGGTGAGCCCCATGTCCGCGTCTGCTGCCCCCGTTTCCGTTCCTCCCATGCGCCTGTCGGGCCTGGAGCCCGTGTTTGTTGGCGAGGACAGCCTGTTTGTCAACGTGGGCGAACGCACCAATGTGACGGGCTCCAAGGCCTTTGCGCGCCTGATCCTGAATGAGCAGTACGAAGAGGCGCTGGCCGTTGCGCGCCAGCAGGTGGAAAACGGCGCCCAGGTGATCGATGTCAACATGGACGAGGCCATGCTCGACAGCAAGGCCGCGATGGTGCGTTTTCTGAACCTGATCGCCTCCGAGCCCGATATCGCCCGCGTGCCCATCATGGTCGACAGCTCCAAATGGGAGGTGATCGAGGCGGGCCTGCGCTGCATCCAGGGCAAGGGCATCGTCAACTCCATCTCGATGAAGGAGGGCGTGGACGAATTCAAGAAACACGCGCGCCTGGTCAAGCGCTATGGCGCCGCTGCCGTGGTCATGGCCTTTGACGAAAAAGGCCAGGCCGATACCTACGAGCGCAAGATCGAGATCTGCGAGCGCGCCTACCGCATCCTGGTCGACGAGGTCGGTTTCCCGCCCGAGGACATCATCTTCGACCCCAACATCTTTGCCGTGGCCACCGGCATCGAAGAGCACAACAACTACGGCGTGGACTTCATCGAGGCGACGCGCTGGATCAAGCAGAACCTGCCCGGCGCCAAGGTGAGCGGCGGCGTGTCCAACGTGTCGTTCTCGTTCCGCGGCAACGACCCGGTGCGCGAAGCGATCCACACCGTGTTCCTGTACCACGCGATCCAGGCGGGCATGGACATGGGCATCGTCAACGCCGGCATGGTCGGCGTCTATGACGACCTCGAGCCGGTGCTGCGCGAGCGCGTCGAAGATGTGGTGCTCAACCGCCGCCCCGACGCCGGCGAGCGCCTGGTCGAAGTGGCCGACAGCGCCAAGAGCGGTGCCAAGGACGACAGCAAGAAGCTGGAATGGCGCGGCACGCCCGACAGCCCCAAGACGGTGAACGAGCGCCTGTCGCATGCGCTGGTGCATGGCATCACCGACTTCATCACCGAAGACACCGAAGAGGCCTACCAGGCCATCGTGGTGCAAGGCGGCGGGCGCCCGCTGCATGTGATCGAAGGCCCGCTGATGGACGGCATGAACATCGTCGGCGACCTGTTTGGCGCCGGCAAGATGTTCCTGCCCCAGGTGGTCAAGTCGGCCCGCGTGATGAAGCAGGCCGTGGCCCACCTGGTGCCCTATATCGAAGAGGAAAAGCGCCAGCAGGAAGCGGCGGGCATGGATGTCTCGAGCAAGGGCAAGATCGTCATCGCCACCGTCAAGGGCGATGTGCATGACATCGGCAAGAACATCGTCACCGTGGTGCTGCAGTGCAATAACTTCGAGGTCATCAACATGGGCGTGATGGTGCCCTGCCACGAGATCCTGGCGCGGGCCAAGGCAGAAGGCGCGGACATCATTGGCCTGTCGGGTCTGATCACGCCCAGCCTCGAAGAGATGCAGTATGTGGCCGGCGAGATGCACAAGGACGACTATTTCCGCGTCAAGAAGATCCCGCTGCTGATTGGCGGCGCCACCTGCTCGCGCGTGCACACGGCCGTGAAGATCGCTCCCAAGTACGAAGGCCCGGTGCTTTACGTGCCCGATGCCTCGCGCAGCGTGAGCGTGGCCCAGAGCCTGCTGGGCGAGAACAAGGACCGCTACCTGCAGGAGGTGGAGGCCGACTACGACAAGGTGCGCACCCAGCACGCCAACAAGAAGAAGACGCCGCTGTGGACCCTGGCCCAGGCCCGCGCCAATGCCACCCCGGTGGACTTTGCCGCGCACCCGCCCGTCACGCCCCGCGTGCTGGGCCGCCGCGTGTTCAAGAACTTTGACCTGGCCGAGATCGCCCAGTACATCGACTGGGGCCCGTTCTTCCAGACCTGGGACCTGGCCGGCCCGTACCCGGCCATCCTGGACGATGAGGTCGTCGGTGTGGAGGCGCGCAAGGTGCTGGCCGATGCCCAGGCCATGCTCAAGAAGATCATCGAAGGCCGCTGGCTGCAGGCCAATGGTGTGATGGGCCTGTTCCCCGCCAACCGCGTGGGCGACGACATCGTGTTCTACACCGACGAGTCGCGCAGCACCGAGCTGCTGACCTGGTACGGCATGCGCCAGCAAACCGAGAAGCAGGCGGTGGACAACGTGATGCGCCCCAGCCGCTGCCTGGCCGACTTTGTCGCCCCCAAGGAATCGGGCATGGGCGATTACGCCGGCCTGTTTGCGGTCACGGCCGGTATCGGTGCCGAGAAAAAGGACAAGGAATTTGAAGCCGCGCTGGACGACTACAGCGGCATCATGTTCAAGGCCCTGGCCGACCGCCTGGCCGAAGCCTTTGCCGAATGCCTGCACCTGCGCGTGCGCCAAGACCTATGGGGCTATGCCGCCGATGAGCAGCTGAGCAACGAGGAACTCATCAAGGAAAAATACCAGGGCGTGCGCCCTGCCCCCGGCTACCCCGCCTGCCCGGACCACACCGCCAAGATCGACCTGTTCAAGGCGCTGGATGCCGCCGACATCGGCATGCACCTCACCGAGAGCCTGGCGATGTTCCCCGCCTCCAGCGTCAGCGGCTTCTACCTGGGCTACCCCGAAGCCGTCTACTTCAATGTCGGAGAAATCGGCGAAGACCAACTGGCCGATATGGCCCAGCGCCGAGGCATGGACATCGAAGTGCTGCGCCGGGCGCTGGCGCCGAATTTGGCGTAAATACAAGCCATAGGCTGTAAAACGGAAATACAAACTAAGACTTGTATTTTCGGAATACAGCCTATGGGTTGTGGCCTCACAATAGCTGCTCCTGAGTTACTGTGAATGGGGAGTACGCATGGATGAATTCATCGTCCACACCAGCCGGCAACTACCGATATTTCTGAGCGCTTTTCGCAAGGCGGCGAAGCTCACCCAGGCAGATGTGGCCATGCGCATGGGGGTGACCCAGCAGACGGTCTCTGCGATGGAACGCAATCCCAAGGCGGTCAGCGCTGAACGCTTGATGAAACTCCTGAGCGTTCTGGGCGTCGACCTGGTACTGCGGTCACACCCGGAACCGCGCGACTATGCGGGCTTTGAACTCCGGTCACTGGATGATTGGTAAAGCGCGGTTGAGGAACTGCTCGGCGTCTATTCCAACCCTCAACCCGCCAAAACCGCCTCCAGATTCGCACGCAGCGAAGTAGCACGCTCCGGCACCCGGGGCAGCGCTGCTTGGGCGATTGACTGAGCCAGTGCAGCCTCACCCAACACGACGGCGACCCGGGCCCAGGTGAGCAGGTGGGCGGGGTGCATGTCCGTGTCCTGCGCCGCCAGCCGGGCGGCATCTAGAAACGATGCAGGGTAGTCGCTGGAGGGGGCAAAAAAGGCCTGCGACTGCCGCTGCCATTCCGACACCAGAAAGGCCACCGATTCGGCCGCATCCTGTGCGCTGGCGCCATAGGCAAACTCCGCGTCTGCAGCGTTGCGAAAGCCAGCGATGACCGATCCGCGCCAGGCGCAGTCGTAGTCGCGCATCGCCTGCGGCGCGGGCAGGGTGCCACCGGCCACATCGCCCAGCGCCAACAGATGGGCGCCCAGGTTGACCTGGAACACGGCACTGCGCGGGCGGTGCTGGACCTCGACGACATGCACCACCCCACCGTCCAGCACCCGCCGGGCGATATCGCCCTGGCGGACAAAGCCTTCGGCCACAAGCTGCGGGAAGAACTGCGCGCGCAGTGCGCTGGTGGTGGTTTTGCGGTCCATGGCGGGTGGCTCTTGGGGGGTGGGGCGGCAGGTGCAGACATCGGGTGTGCTGCGCTCCCCTGCTTATAAAGCCTTTTGGGGGATGTGCTTTGTCGTCGAATCGTACATGCGAAATCTACATATCGATTGAATGAAATCGTCGTTGTCCAACGACGGTCTGCGTTCCTACACTGGGCCTCCAATCAACGTTTCGCTGGCCCGGGCATGGTGCCCTGGCGTGGGATCTCAGAAAGCATAGCTATGAAAAACAAGGCATGGGCGATGGTGGCGACCGCAGCGGTGGCAGCGCTGGCATCGGGGGCGGTGTGGGCCGATCGCCTGCAGGATATCAAGCAGGCAGGGGTGCTGCGTGTGGCGGCCTTTGATGCCAATCCACCGTTTGGTTTTGTCGATCCCAAGACGCGCAAGATCGTGGGCCTGGATGTGGACTATGCACAGGCCTTTGCGCAGCGCTTGGGCGTGAAGCTGCAGCTGGTGCCGACCAACCCGGCCAACCGCGTGCCGCTGCTGCTGTCGAACAAGGTCGACCTGGTGCTGGCCAATTTCACGATCACCGACGAGCGTGCCAAGCAGGTGGGCTTCAGCGTGCCTTACTTTGCCTCGGGCACGCAGTTCATCGCGGCCAAGGGCACGCTGACCTCGCCCGAGCAGCTGAACCAGCTGCGCATCGGTGTGGACAAGGGCACGACCAATGAGATCGTGCTGCGCGAGAAGCACCCGCAGGCGACCTTGGTGGCCTATGACGACACGCCGTTTGCGTTCACTGCGCTGCGCAATGGCAATGTGCAGGCCATCTCGCAAGACGGCCCCAAGCTGGTCGGCCTGCTGGCCACCATCAAGGACAAGAAGGAGCGCGACAAGTGGGAGGTGCCGGCGTTCACGATCTCGAGCGACTACATCGGTGTGGGCATTCCCAAGGGGGAGGCGGCGCTGACCGACTTCGTCAACACTGCGCTGAAGGAGCTGGAGGCCAGCGGCCAGGCCGGCAAGATCTACGACACCTGGTTCGGGCCGCAGAGCGCCACGCCGCTGGTGCGCAACTTCAAGATCGGCGACAAGCCATAACAGCACAGGTAGGGCGCAACCCCGCGTCTGAGAAGGCGCGGGGCTGTGCCTTTTGGGGTCGGTGTTTATGCAATTTTTGATGTCCTGGCTGGAGCCGTTGTGGCCGCACCTGCTGGCGGGCAAGTACTGGCGCTGGCTGCTGGAAGGTTGGTGCACCACGGTGCTAGCCTCGCTGCTGGTGATTGCGGCGTCCACCGTGCTGGGCATAGCCTTTGCGGTGGCGCGCAGCGCAGCCTGGGCACCGCTGCGATGGCTGGCGCTGGTCTACCTGTCGGTGTTTCGCAATACGCCGCTCCTGGTGCAGCTGTTCTTTTGGTACTTTGGCGTGCCCAGCCTGCTGCCACCAGCCTGGATGGCCTGGCTCAACCAGGCGCACAGCCTGGCGCTGGGGCCGTTCAGCCTGGGCTGGCCTTCGCTGGAGTTTGTCTCGGCCTGCATAGGCATGGTGTTCTATGCGACGGCCTATGTGGGCGAAGAGGTGCGCGCCGGCATCAACAGCGTGCCCGCCAGCCAGAGCCAGGCGGCGCGTTCGCTGGGCATGGGCGGCTGGCAGCTGCTGCGCCATATCGTGCTGCCCCAGGCGCTGGCGCGGGTCATCTCGCCGTTGATGGGCCAGTACATGAACATCGTCAAGAACACCTCGCTGGGCATGGCCATTGGCCTGGCCGAGCTGTCGTACCGGGCGCGCCAGGTGGAGGCCGAGACCTTCCAGTCCTTCCAGGTCTATGGCATCAGCACCTTGCTCTATATCGTGCTGATCGTGGTGCTGGAGCTGCTCAGCCAGCAGCTGGCCCAGCGCCGCCGCTGGGGCCGGGTGGAGGTGAGGCGCACATGAACTTTGCTGCACTGGGTGATGACTGGCTCTACTTGCTGGTCGGCACCTTTCCCGAAGGGCCGCCGGGCGGCGCCTTGCTGAGCCTGATCCTGAGCGCGGTCTCCGGCCTGCTTTCTGCCGTGCTGGGGCTGGCGCTGGGCATTGCGCTGGTGATGGGGCGGGGCCGGGCCTTGCAGTGCCTGCGGGTGCTGCTGGGTTTTTTGCGCGCCATTCCGGTGCTGCTGCTGATCTTCTGGATTTATTTTTTGCTGCCGGTGCTGTTCAACGTGGATGTGCCGGGCAGCTTCTCGGTAGTCTGTGCGCTGTCGCTGGTCAGCGGCGCCTACCTGGCCCATGGCGTGGCCGCTGGCCTGCAGGCGATTGCGCCGGGCCAGTGGGATGCCGGCGCGGCGCTGGGCCTGACGCGCTGGCAGGTGCTGCGCAGCCTCATCCTGCCCCGGGCGCTGGCGGTGATGCTGCCCTCGTTTGTGAACCAGTGGGTGACCCTGATCAAGGACAGCTCGCTGGCCTATATCGTCGGCGTGGGCGAGCTGTCTTTTTTGTCCACCCAGGTCAATGCGCGGCTGATGGTGCACCCGGCCGAGGTGTTCCTGCTGGTGGGCGCGATCTACTGGCTGATGTGCTCGGCGCTGAACCTGCTGGCCTGGGCGCTGGCGCGGCGCAGCCAGCCGCATTTGGTACGCTGAGTTGGCACGCTGATGCGGGCATGAAAAAAGGACGCCAGGCGTCCTTTTGGGGGTGAGCACTGCTGCGCCGTGCTTACTGGTTCTTCAGCTCGGTGATGTAGGCATCGCGGGCCTTCACACCGGTGGGGGTGAAGTCGGTGAACACGCCGTCGATGCCCAGGCGGTAGTAGGCCAGGAACTCTTGCACCGGGTCACCCTTGTAGATGCCGGCCAGGCGGCCCGCTTCGTTGCGGAAGGTGAAGCTGTGCACGATCAGGCCGGCCTTGTGGGCGTTGGCGATCAGGCCGGTGTCCTTCAAGGTGTTGACGTCCTTCAGGCCCGCACCATCCTTGTAGGGCACGACGGAGTGGGCCAGGATCTGGGGCTTCCAGGGGCCGATGCCGTCGGCATAGGTCTTGATCTCGGCCAGGCCGGCCGGGGTCTGCATCACGGCAAAGGTGCGGGCATCGCCAGCCAGGGTCCAGCTGTAGGGGCGGCCGCTGATGAAGGTCCATTCATCGGTGGTGATGTAGACCATCGAGCCATCCTTGAGGTCGAAGTCATTGCCATCGATCAGCTGCACGCCCTTGGCCTTCATGCCGGCCTTGCGCAGGTACTTGAGGCTCTCGGGGTCAAAGCTCTGGATGTAGACGGCCGAGTCCTTGCTGTTGAGCTTGTTCTTCTCGAGCAGCGCCATCACGGCGTCTTCAAACGGGTGGCTGCCGCTGCCGCAACCATTGGCGATCGCCTGCTGGTTGTTCCAGTAGGGGTTCTTGGTTTCCGCATACACGGGGATGGTGCGGCCCAGCGACTTGCCCTTGGCCGCAGCGATGTCGATCACATCCTGGGCGCTGATCAGCGGCAGCTTGCCGTTCCACTCGGTGGGGCGGTCGGCGCGGTTGTCCAAGGTGGTGCCGGCAATCCAGTCGCGCAGCTCCTGCATCGTGAAGTCGCTGATCGACCAGTCATTGCTGTGGTCTTCGCCGTCGACGATCAAGGCCTTGAGCACCGACTTCTGGTTGCCCGGCTCGACCAGGTCCGTCAGGTACTGGCTGGGGCCGTTGGCCGGAATGGCGGGGTATTTCACATCGACCAGCACGCCGGGCGTGGTGCGCTTGCGGGCTGCCACGGCGGCATTGGTCTTGGCCACATCGGCGATGTTGGTGCTGTCGCTCAGCCAGGCATTGTGGCGGGCCACCAGCTGGCAGTCACGCGTCATGTGCATGTCCAGCTCCAGCATGTCGGCGCCGGCATCGGCCGCCTTTTCGTAAGCCATGCGGGTCTGCTCGGGGTACATGCCCGAGTAGCCACGGTGGGCGATCACCTGGGGCTGCTTGCCGTCCAGGGTCTTGAAGCTGGGATCATCATCGCCGCCGCCACAAGCGGTCAGCAGCAGTGCGCCGCACAGGGCAGAGCCCAGCGCAGCCAGGCGAAATGTGGGTTGGTGTGTTGTCATCGTCCGTTGTCCCCAGGGTTGGTGAATCAGCAAGTGGATGGATGCTGCGGGGTCGGTATGACGGCACGGTGACAATGTAAAGCACGCGTCTGCGGCTCACAACAGGCGAGGTGTGCGGGCACTTGGCAGCTGTTGCTGCCGCCTGTAGAGAACACCCCCATCAACCGCTGCAGGCATCCAATTCCATGCACCAGCGTAGTGCAAGGCTGGGGGCTGGCCCAGTGTTTTCGATGCTGCAGCGCGGCAACTGTGGTGTTCTGTCCAATCGCCGATCAGGCGCGGCCCAGCCACCAGACCAGGCCCAGCGCCAGCGCGGCGGGCACGGCGAAGTTGACGAGCAGGATGGGTAGCTCTTGCGCGACGGTGTAGCCGGCCTTGTGGACGCCGACCCACATATTGACCAGCGCAACCCCCAGCCAGGCGGGGATGAAGTACTTGGCCGCCAGCGCGATGCTGGCCGCATCGGCGCCCCAGAGCTTGCCCAGCAGGGCAAAGACGGCCAGCAGCAGCAAGCCGGTCAGCATGACCAAAATCATATGCATGGGCAACTCCTTGTGGTGGTGGGAGGGCGGCGCCCTCCCGGCCTTATTTTGTCGTATAGCCGCCGTTGATCAGAATCGTCTGGCCGGTGATCCACCAGCCATCGCTCACCAGGTGGCGCACAAAGGGCACCACGTCTTCGATGTCGGTCAGGCCCGTCTGGCTGAACGGCGACAGCGCCGCTGCGCTCTTGTGGTAGTCCTGCGCATCGGCGCTTTCCTGGCCGTAGAAGAAGGGCGTGTCCATGGGGCCGGGGCCGACGGCGGTGACCGAGATGCCGCGTGCGCCCAGCTCCTTGGCCGCTGCGCGGGTGTAGTGCTCCACCGGCGCCTTGGTGCCCGCGTAGGAGGAATAAAACGGCGTGAACGCGCCCAGCAGCGAGGTGACCAGGGTGCAGATCTTGCCGCCATCATTCACCTGCTTGCCGGCCTCTTTCAGGAAGAAGAACGCAGCCTTGTTGTTGACCGCATCCATCTCGTCAAACTCGGCCTCGCTGATCTCGGACATCGGCTTTTTCAGCACCTTGCCCACGGTGTTGATCGCGATGTCGGGGCGGCCCAGCGCGGCCACGGTGTCGGCAAACAGCTTCTCCACGGCAGCGGCCGTGGTGAGGTCGCCTTGCAGCATCACCGCCTTGGCGCCCAGCTTTTGCAGCGCTGCCAGCGTCTGCTCGGCATCGGCCTTGCTCGCTGCGCTGTTGTAGTGGATAGCCACGGCCTTGGCGCCATGCTGGACAAAGTCGGTGGCCAGCAGGCCGCCCAGGTTCTTGGCGCCGCCGGCGATCAAAACGGTCTTGCCCTGCAGGCTGTGTTGGGGTTTGGACATGAAAAGCTCCTGGGGATAGGTCAGAGCTGTTCAGCGTAATTGGTCATGAAACAAAGATAAATATAGAATTTATTCCATGTTTATCCAGAATTTATTAACAATGAATACGCAGGATCCGGGCCATGGACCGCATTGACCTGCTGCGCATCTTTTTGCGCGTGGCCGCGACCGGCAGCTTTTCCCAGGCCGCCGACCAGCTGGCGCTGCCCCGGCCCACGGTGTCGCTGGCGGTGCAGCAGTTGGAAGCCCGGCTGGGCGCGCGCCTGCTCCACCGCACCACGCGCAAGGTGGCGCTGACGCTGGACGGCCAGGCGCTGGTGGACAGCGCCAGCAGCCTGGTCGATGAGATGCAGGACCTGGAGCAGCGCTTTCGCCCGCAGTCGTATGCCGTGGCCGGGCGCCTGCGCATCGATGTGCCCAGTCGTGTGGCGCGGCTGATCGTCGCCCCGGCATTGCCGGCGCTGCTGGCGCAGCACCCGGGGCTGGAGGTGGATCTGGGCTCCAGCGACCGGGCGGTGGACCTGGTGCAGGAGCACATCGACTGCGTCTTGCGTGTGGGCCCGCTGGCCGACAGCTCGCTGGTGGCCAAGGCGCTGGGCAGCATGGCGCTGATCAACTGCGCCAGCCCCGCCTACCTGGCCCGGCAGGGCAGGCCGCAGACTCCGGCCGATCTGGCAGCGCACCAGAGCGTGCACTACAACTCACCCACCAGTGGGCGCCCTGCCGCCTGGGCGTGGGTGGAGGGCGGCGCCGAGCACAGCATGGTGTTGTCCGGGGCCGTGGGCGCCAACCATGTGGAGAGCTATATCGCCTGCGCGCTGGCGGGCCTGGGCCTGATCCAGATACCGCGCTATGACGTGCAGGCGTATCTGCAATCGGGCGAGCTGGTAGAGGTGCTGCAGGGCTACCCGCCGCCTGCGCTACCGGTGCATGTGCTCTACCTGCACCGCGCGCAGCTGTCGCGCCGGGTGCGGGTGTTCATCGACTGGATCGAGCAGCTGCTGGTGCAGGCCGGAGCGATCGCGCCCGGCCCGGAGAGCTCCGCGTCCCGTCCATGACAAAGCGCCTCCCTGTACCAGCGGTACCAGGAGGCGCTTTGTAAGGCCCCGGGAGGCCTGATCGATCCGGCTAGGACAGCCGGGTCTTCAAGATGCGATGCGCTCAGTAGCGGCCACCGCCGTAACCACCTTGGCCGTAGCCCACGTCCGAGCGACCGCCCGAACGCGCGCCTGCGTTGCTGTAGCCACCCGCGCCTCTGGACTCTTCCCGGGGGCGGGCCAGGTTGACGACGATCTGGCGTCCGTCCACGGACCGGCCATTGAGCGCGTCGATCGCTGCCTGGGCCACATCGGCCGAGGCCATTTCCACAAAGCCGAAGCCCTTGGAGCGGCCGGTGTCGCGGTCCATCATGACTTTGGCCGAGGTCACGGCACCGAATTCGGAGAAGTTCTCCTCAAGGCTGGCGTCGGTCACGGAGTAGGGCAGGTTGCCCACATAAATTTTGCTGCTCATGTCAGAGCCTTTCTGGAAGAGGTTGCGCGATGCTTGCGCAGGGGTGGGCGATGGACTGGAGAAACCAGGCCCTATCGCCAAGGGATGGGAGGGGTTGCCTGCCGTCGATCAGCAGACCGGGGGCTTGGGCATGGACGACTGCAGCCAGCCTTGGGTCACGGCAAAGATGCGCGCCGCCTCTGCGGAGGCAAATGTCTTGTCGAAGCGGAAGACCCGGCAGTAACTGCCGTTGCCTGGTGCGCGCTGGACGGAGAAGGAGGCGCCGAAGCGGCCATTGGCGGTCGGGTGGGTTGACGGCGAAACGAGGTACTTCCCGATGGAAATAAAAGTCTTGGAAATGGGTAGCAATCTGGGGTCAGCGGCTTGGGGGGCCGGTGTGAGCGTGTAGTACGCGGTTGACTGCTGCTCTGCAGATCAACCAGGCGAATGTCGCCAGGAACGCTGGATGCCGACTTGCGGGTCCACCAGCGGGAACCAGAGGCTTGCGCAGCGGCAAATACCTCTTGAACGGCATTCACTATAAAGCAATAGTTATAAAAAGTCTAATTTTTATTAACGTTTTGCATAAAACAACGCTGCAGATCAGCGCGCACCCGCGGCGCTCAGCATCTCCACCATCGCGCTGTAGCCGCGCTGCCGGGCATGGGCCAGCGGCGTCACGCCCTCCTTGTCGGCCAGGTTCACATCGGCCTTGGCATCGATCAAGAGCTGCAGGATCTGCTGGTGGCGCGGGCCGCCATCGCTCAGCACGATGGCCTCCATCAGCGCCGTCCAGCCCAGGCGGTTGACATGGTTCACATCGACGCCGGCATTGATGAGGGTGCGCACGGTCTCGACATGGCCGCGCTCGGCCGCCGGGATCAGCGCGGTGCCGCCGTAGCGGTTGGTGCTGCGCAGGTCGGCGCCGTGGGCCAGCGTCATCTGCAGGATCTCCTGGTGGCCGCGTGCGCCGGCGTACAGGTAGGGGCTGTCTTCGATGTGGTCCTTGGCGTTCACATCGGCACCAGCCTCGATCAGGGCCTTGGCCGCTGCCACCTGGTTGCTCTGGGTCGCTACCAGCAGCGGCGTGCGGCCCTGGGCATCGCGCGCATCGAGGGCGCTGGCGCCCCCGTTTTGCAGCAGTTGCTGGATGCGGCTGCCGTTGTTGGCAGCCGCTGCCTGGTGTAGGGCGAGCGTGGTCATGTTCTGTGCGTGGGCAGGGGGTTGCGTCAGTTGAAAGGCCAGGCCAAGGCAGAGGCTGAGCAAGGGGCGCATGGGGTCTCCTTTGAACAGGTTCTTACAGCGGGGGTATGGCAGCCGCGTCCATCCCCTCCAGTTCATATACTCCCAAAACCATAGCTGGTCTTGCAGGCTTAGTGGGTGCGAAAGGGCATTCTTGCACAGGAATGCCAGATGCCGGTGGAGATGAGAGACAAGGGAGTGCAGAGACGAATGGGCGGGAGCAACGAGGGAAAGCGGCAGCGTGGCCATGCGGCGCTGCTGGTGCTGGGCGGTGTGCTGATGGCGGCGCTGGGCGTGCTGCTGCTATGGCTGTGGCTGCCGCTGCTGATAGCAGTGGCCGCAGGCGGGCTGGTGTTTGTGCTGCTGTCGCAGGTGGGCCGCATCGGCTGGCTGGTCGAGGGGCGGCACGCGCTGCGCGATCCGGCGTTGCGCATGGAGGATGGGCGGCTGCGCACGCCCGTGTGGCTGCCGTTTTACGCGATGCTGGCAGCCTTGCTGGCCACGGCCAGCGGCTGGATGGTCCTGTTCCTGTTGCCCGAGCGCCTGCACCCGGCCGAGATGCTGCAGATGGGCACAGGCCTGGCCGGCGCCATCGTGGTGCTGGTAGCGGTCTGGCTGCTGGGGCAGCTGAGCACCGGCTGGTCGCTGCTGCGCCAGGGCGAGGCCTGGAATGCCCGCCGCATGTCGCCCGAATGGTGGATCTGGGCGGCGATCGCCTTTGTGCCCGCGGCGCTGGCCATGGGCCTGATGGCGCCG
>NZ_KE148578.1:9785-21251 GCF_000410635.1 Comamonas sp. B-9 | reverse complement strand
GGCGGCCAGGGCCGCCAGCAGCGCGCCGTGCTGATTGGGGGCGACACCGCGCAGCTGGATATTGGCGCGGCTGGTGAGCTCCAGTAGGCCGGCGCCATGCTCGCTGGCCAGCTCGGCCAAGCGCAGCGCCTGCGCGGCCGACAACCTGCCCAGCGGTGGGCGCACCCGCACCACCAGCCCATCGCCAGAAGCCATGGGCTGCCAGGCGCCAGGGCACCAGCCTTGGGTCTGTGGAAGGGGAGAGGGTGGGGTGGCAAACATGGAGCAGGCGGCAGCGCAGTCGCAATGCCGGGGTGCTGAAGTGTAGCGAAGTGCCCGCTTGCCGCCGGGTTGCGGGCGCAAACCACCCCGTTTTTTTGTCACAATCGGGCGCATGACGCTTGCTGCCCCCCGCATCCTCTTGGTGGACGATGATCCGCATATCCGCCGCTTTGTGCGTCTGGCCATGGAGGACGAAGGCTGGCAGGTCTTCGAGGCCGACAGCGCAAGGCGTGGCCTGATCGAGGCGGCCAGCCGCCAGCCCGATGCGCTGGTGCTGGACCTGGGCCTGCCCGATGCCGATGGCAAGACGTTGATCGCCGAGCTGCGCGGCTGGAGCGGCCTGCCGGTGCTGGTCCTCTCGGCCCGCGACCAGGAGGACGAGAAAGTGGCGGCGCTCGATGCGGGCGCGGACGACTACCTGAGCAAACCCTTTGGCGTGCCCGAACTGCTGGCGCGCCTGCGCGTGATGCTGCGCCGCAGCCAGCGCAGTGGCGGCGAGCAGCCCGGCAGCACGGTGCACTTTGGCGATGTGGAGGTGGACCTGGCCACGCACGAAGTGCGCCAGGCGGGCGCTGCCGTGCACCTGACGCCGATCGAATTCCGGCTGCTGGCGGCGCTGATCGCCGGCCAGGGCCGGGTGCTGACGCACCGCCAGCTGCTGCTGCAGGTCTGGGGGCCGGAGTACCTGGACCGGCCGCACTACCTGCGCGTGCACATGGCCAACCTGCGCCAGAAGATCGAGGCCGAGCCGGCCCAGCCCCGCCATCTGCTTACCGAGCTTCAAGTGGGCTACCGCCTGGTGGGGTTACAGGGCTGATGCCCTTATAATCGCACTCCATCCGAGGAGCGTTGCAGCGTTTCCCAGTCTGGCCAGGCGCCAGACCACCATGGGGCGTGAGGCTCGGATTTCATCTCGCAACGACGCTCACCCACGCTTTCTGTGCGGTGAGATGGTCCTTCCCTTCTTCCGCGGAACGTGGTTTTTCATTCAATTTTTGGAGAAAACCATGAACGCTGCTGTTCGCTTCAATCCCGCTGACTCCGCGATTACCGATATTTCCCTGGCCGCTTGGGGCCGAAAGGAAATCAAGATCGCCGAAACCGAAATGCCTGGCCTGATGGCCGTGCGTGAAGAGTTCGCCGCTGCCCAGCCCCTGAAGGGCGCGCGCATCACCGGCTCGCTGCACATGACCATCCAGACCGCCGTGCTGATCGAGACGCTGACTGCGCTGGGCGCCCAAGTGCGCTGGGCCTCGTGCAACATCTTCTCGACCCAGGACCACGCCGCTGCCGCCATCGCCGAGACCGGCGTGCCCGTGTACGCGATCAAGGGCGAGTCGCTCAAGGACTACTGGGACTACACCCACGCGATCTTTGAATTCGGCGCCAAGGACACCGAAGGCGAAGGCCCGAACATGATCCTGGACGACGGCGGCGATGCCACCATGCTGATGCACCTGGGCAAGAAGGCCGAGAAGGACATCTCCGTGCTGGCCAACCCCGGCAGCGAAGAAGAGAAGATCGTGTTTGCCGCGATCAAGGCCAAGCTGGCCGTGGATGCGACCTGGTACAGCCGCAAGTCGGCCCAGATCATGGGCGTGACCGAAGAGACCACCACTGGCGTGCACCGCCTGAACGAAATGTCGGCCAACGGCTCGCTGCTGTTCCGCGCGATCAACGTCAACGACTCGGTGACCAAGTCCAAGTTCGACAACCTCTACGGCTGCCGCGAATCGCTGGTGGACGGCATCAAGCGCGCCACCGATGTGATGATCGCCGGCAAGGTGGCTGTGGTGGCTGGCTACGGTGACGTGGGCAAGGGCTGCGCCCAGGCGCTGACTGCGCTGCGCGCGCAAGTCTGGGTGACCGAAATCGACCCGATCAACGCCCTGCAAGCGGCGATGGAAGGCTACAAGGTTGTGACCATGGAGTACGCCGCTGACAAGTGCGACATCTTCGTGACCACCACCGGCAACAAGGACATCATCCGCCACGAGCACATGGTCGCGATGAAGGACGAGGCCATCGTCTGCAACATCGGTCACTTCGACAACGAAATCGATGTCGCATCGATCGAGAAGTACGAGTGGGAAGAGATCAAGCCGCAAGTCGACCACATCACCTTCCCCGATGGCAAGAAGATCATCCTGCTGGCCAAGGGCCGCCTGGTGAACCTGGGTTGCGCCACCGGCCACCCCAGCTTTGTGATGTCCAACTCCTTTGCCAACCAGACGCTGGCGCAGATCGAGCTGTTCACCCGCCCAGACGCCTACGAAGTGGGCAAGGTCTATGTGCTGCCCAAGGTGCTGGACGAGAAGGTTGCACGCCTGCACCTGAAGAAGGTGGGTGCCCAGCTGACCGAGCTGACCCAGGCGCAAGCGGACTACATCGGCGTGAAGAAGGAAGGCCCATACAAGCCTGAAACCTACCGTTATTAAGCTGAGCGGTAATCCCAGCGCCTGGTGACACCCTTGTGTGCCGCTAGGCGCTGCAGCCCTGTTGGGCATTTGTTGTGAAGACGGGCTGCTCCGCTTGGGCGGGCCAGCCGGTCGTTTTGATTGAAGGAACGCGCATGCGCGCAGATGTGTTTTTGGTGGAAACGGGCCTGGCGTCGACCCGCTCGCAGGCGCAGCGCCTGATTGCTGCGGGTGTGCAATGGCGCACCACCTCGCTGGCCCCCTGGATCAAGGTGGCCAAGAACGGGGACGAGATTCCAGCAGGCGCCGATGTGGAGCTGCTCGATGACTCGGAAGCCAAGTACATCTCGCGCGGCGGCTTGAAGCTCGAAGGCGCCTTGGCGGCGACCGGCCTGGTGGTCCGGGACCTGCGCTGCCTGGACGTGGGCCAGAGCACCGGTGGCTTTACCGACTGCCTGCTGCAGGCCGGCGCCCAGCAGGTGATCGGTGTCGATGTGGGCACGGGCCAGCTGCACGAGCGCCTGCGTGCCGATGCGCGTGTGGTCTGTGTCGAGGGCTTTAATGCCCGCGCGCTGACGCCCGAATCGCTGGAAGCGGCCTGCGATCTGGCTTTGACCGAGATCGTGCTCGAAGAAGAGGACAACGACACCCAGCCGGTGGCCCCTTATGCCTGGATGCGCAATGGCGGCCAGGTCGATGAGGAATACGACGACAGCCAGGACGCCAAAGAGCAGGAGATCGAGGACTTCAAGGCCGAGCGCAGCGCCAAGCAGCGCGCCAAGGCGGAGGGCACGGCCCCCGTCGAGCGCCGCCGCCGCGCCGGCACCGAGAACGTCGATATCCGCCCCGAGTTTGACTTTGTCACCGGCGATCTGTCCTTTATCTCGCTGACCCTGGTGCTGCCAGCGGTGGTGAGCGTGCTCAAGCCCGGTGGCCAGCTGCTGATGCTGGTCAAGCCCCAGTTCGAGCTGCAGCCCGGCCAGATCGGCAAGGGCGGCATTGTGCGCGACAAGGCCTTGTATGCCGAGGTGGAACAGCGCATCCGCGCCTGCCTCGCCGAGCTGGGCCTGGAGGTCAAGCAATGGATGGATTCGGCCATCGATGGCGGTGACGGCAACCACGAGTTCTTTGTGCATGCCCAGCAAGGCGCCGTGGTGAAGCTGCCCGCGCCTGCGGCAGCCGATGCCAGCGATGAGACCTCTGCCGCGCCAGCGAAGAAGGCCGCAGCCAAGCGCCCATCGCGGGCCGATATGCGTGCCAAGCGCGATCTGCAGGAGCTGTATGTGGACCCCGAAGCGGCCAGCTTTGGCCAGCCCGGCCCGGCACGCAGCAAGCAGAAAAAACGCAACGAGCGCTGAGTATTGACGACCTGGAAGACGGCCATGACCTTTCCCATCAGTTTTGAATTTTTCCCGCCCAAGACGCCCGAAGGCGCTGACAAGCTGCGCGTGGTGCGCCAGGCGCTGTATGCGCGCAAGCCCCAGTTCTGCTCGGTGACCTATGGGGCGGGCGGCTCCACGCAAGAGGGCACCTTTGGCGTGGTCAAGGCCATCCTCGACGAGGGTGTGGATGCGGCATCGCACTTCTCCTGCGTGGGCGCGACCAAGCAAACCGTGCGTGCGCAGCTGCAGCAGCTCAAGGACATGGGCGTCAAGCGCCTGGTGGCCTTGCGCGGCGACCTGCCCAGCGGCTATGGCCTGGGCGGCGAGTTCCACTACGCCAGCGATCTGGTGACGTTTATCCGCGACGAATTCGGCCAGGATTTCCACATCGAAGTGGCCGCCTATCCGGAGATGCACCCGCAGGCGCGCAACCCCGAGGCCGATCTGCAGGCTTTTCTGGCCAAGGTGAAAGCCGGTGCCGATTCGGCCATTACGCAGTACTTCTTCAACGCCGATGCCTTTTGCAGATTTCAAGAAGATTTACAAAAACGCGGGGTAGACCTGCCGGTCATCCCGGGTATTATGCCGATCACCGGATCGACGCAACTGATGCGCTTTTCGGATGCCTGCGGCGCCGAGATCCCGCGCTGGATTCGTCTGCGACTGCAAGGCTATGGAGATGATGTTGCCAGCATCCGTGCCTTTGGCCTGGATGTAGTGACCCAGATGTGCGAGGACCTGCGCCGCCGTGGTGCCGTCGGTCTGCACTTCTACACCATGAACCAAAGCGCAGCCACACTGGCGATCTGCGACCGGCTGGGGCTGTAGCCAACAGCGCTGTGGTCTTGCAGCGCGGTGGCCCCGAATGTGCCGAACGCGGAAAGACCAGGAGTTGCTGTTGCCCTCATCCACACGATCGCGATGCCGAGGCTGGCTGGCCGCTATCAGCCTGGCTGCGCTCGCCGGTGGCTGCGTGCATGTGCCCAGCGATGTCGATGGCACGGCGCCGGCAGACAACACGGCGCAAGGCCTGACGCCACCTGAAGAACCTGCGAACCCCACCGCACGCTCGCCCGCCGAGTCGGCCATCACCTCCACCGCGCCTGAGGAGCTGGCCGCGCTGTCCGGTGAGCGCCGAGGCCTGGGCCTGGTGCTGCCGCCGTCGGCGCCGCTCAGCAGCATCGATGGGCTCTCGCGCCCCTGGGATGTGCCCGATATCCCTCCCGCCCTCAAGCAAGACCCTTACCGCTCGGCCGACCAGCAAGGCATGGCCTCCTGGTATGGCGGCCAGTTCCATGGCCGCAAGACGGCCAATGGCGAGCGCTTTGACAAGGAAGGGCTGACAGCAGCCCACAAGACCCTGCCTTTTGGCACCCAGGTCTGCGTGCGCAGCATGGTCACCGGCAAGGCGGTGGTGGTGCGCATCAATGACCGAGGCCCCTATGCGGGCGACCGCATCATCGACCTGAGCCAGGGCGCCGCCCAGGAACTGGGCATGCTGGGCCTGGGTATCAAGCCGGTGGAGCTCTGGACCCTGGACGACGATGACGACGACTGCCCCTCATTTGTGCTGGCCGGGCGGCGCGGCAGCGGGGCACTGGCCGGTGATGCGGCGCCCCGCGGTCACCAGAACGCCAAGGCCGCGGCGCACCCTGGCCGCGTGCGGGCCGTGGTCCCCGCCACCAAGGCCCGGGCCAAGCCTGCCAAGGCCGCACCCGCAGCACGGCGCAAAAAGTAAAACCGCAGCACACAAATGCAAAAGCGCAGGTCCATCTTGGTCGATGGCCTGCGTTTTTCTGTCCGGGGTTGACCCGGCCGGCGGTGTGTTTCCCGTCTGCGCTGCTTACTTGCCGCCGCTCTCCAGCACATAGCCGGCATTGCTGTCCTGCTGCAGCAGCTCGGCCATCTGGGGCAGGGCCACCTTGAGCTGGTCCTTCAGGGTGAAGGGCGGGTTGATCAGGAACATGCCGCTGGCGGGCAGACCGGGGCGCTTTTCTTCGCCCTGGCGCATGGCGGTGGTGATCTTGCTGTTCTTGACGGTCAGCTCGGCATTGAGCCAGCTCTTGCCAAACTTGTTGGCCAGGGTCTTGAGGCGGCGCGGAAGGTCATGGGCTTCCTGGCGCGGAATGATCGGGTACCAGACCGCATAGGTGCCCGTGGGAAAGCGCTGCATGCTGTCGGCCACCATGTCGAGCACACGGCCGTAGTCGGTCTTCATCTCGTAGCTGGGGTCGCACAGCAAAAAGGCGCGGCGCGATGGCGGGGGCAGGAATTTCTTCACGCCCTCAAAACCGTCTTCCAGCAGCACCTGGACCTGGCGGCCGGCCTTCAGCTGCGCGATATTGCCGCTCAGCGAACGGCAGTCGGTGGGGTGCAGCTCAAACAGCTTGAGCTTGTCGCGGTCGCCCAGCAGGCGCTGCGCGATAAAGGGCGAGCCCGGGTAGACCTTGTAGGTGTTGCTGGTGTTGAAGGCTTTGACCATGTCCACATAGTCCTGCAGCATGGGGCACAGGTCCTTGGCACCTTCGAGGCGGCGAATGCCCTCGTCGGCCTCGGCGCTGGTGGTGGCGTAGTCGCCGTCCAGGCGGTACAGGCCCGCCCCGGCATGGGTGTCCAGTGCAACCAATGCCGCCTCTTTTTGCGTCATGTATTGCAGGGAGGCAATCAGGATGGTGTGCTTGAGCACATCGGCGTGATTGCCGGCATGGAAGGCGTGGCGGTAACTGAACATAGGGCGCCAATGGTAGCGATATGCGCCACGCTACGGCGCCAAAGGGGCATGCAGCAGCTGCTACAGGCCCCAAAAACATGGAAAAAATGCCGGAACCGAGCCCATTGGTGGGATGTAAGGAAGCACTTTACGTCTTGCCGAAAAACTTTTATAATGGAGAGCTTCGCAGCGATTTTTATGAATCCCGCGGCGAGGACTTTGCGTGCAGTGCCCAGGCGCTGCATGTGAGGGAGTACCGCCTAAGAGGCTTCCTGCGTGACGAGAGTTGCGTCTAGAAGAAGCACCGACCGCGGAAAAGGATTCGCCAAACCCTCTATTGAAAGAGAAAACTCATGTCTACATTCAGCGCAAAACCCGCTGAGGTGCAACACGAGTGGTTTGTGATTGACGCCACCGATAAGGTGCTCGGACGTGTCGCCAGCGAAGTGGCACTCCGTCTGCGCGGCAAACACAAAGCCATTTACACACCTCACGTTGACACCGGTGACTACATCGTCATCATCAACGCCTCCAAGATCAAGGTCACTGGTACCAAGAACACGGACAAGGTGTACTACCGTCATTCGGGCTTCCCAGGCGGCATCACTGCCACCAACTTCCGCGACATGCAAGTGAAGTTCCCTGGCCGTGCTCTCGAAAAGGCTGTCAAGGGCATGCTGCCCAAGGGTCCTCTGGGCTACGCCATGATCAAGAAGCTGAAGGTCTACGGTGGTGATGAGCATCCTCACACCGCCCAACAGCCTAAAGTGCTGGAAATCTAAGGAGTCCCGAGATGATTGGTGATTGGAACAATGGCACCGGCCGTCGCAAATCCAGCGTCGCCCGTGTGTTTCTGAAGAAGGGCTCCGGCAAGATTGTTGTGAATGGCAAGGACATTCAACAATATTTCGGCCGCGAAACCTCGATCATGATTGCAAAGCAGCCCCTGGTGCTGACCGGCAATGTCGAAACCTTCGACATCCAGGTCAACGTGCACGGCGGCGGTGAATCCGGCCAAGCCGGTGCCACCCGCCACGGCATCACCCGCGCTCTGATCGATTACGACGCAGCACTGAAGTCGCAACTGAGCCAAGCTGGCTTCGTGACCCGTGACGCACGTGAAGTCGAGCGTAAGAAGGTCGGTCTGCACTCTGCACGCCGCGCAAAGCAGTTCTCCAAGCGTTAATTGCTGGCTACTTGCCAAGAACCGCCCCTCGGGGCGGTTTTTTTATGGCGGCTCGCTACGGGTGGGCTATTCCCACACTGCAATTGGCGTCACCCGGCCCCCAGGCTGCGAGAAACATGCGATTGGAGTACCATTCTTTGCAGTACATCAAATAAGACAGGAGTCGTCTCCCATGAGCGAAGTTGCTGAAAACACCATGACGGAAATGCCCACCCCGATTGTCTTTACCGACAGTGCAGCGGCGAAGGTGGCCGATCTGATTGCCGAAGAAGGCAATCCGGATCTGAAGCTGCGCGTGTTCGTGCAAGGCGGCGGCTGCTCGGGCTTCCAGTATGGCTTTACCTTTGACGAGATTGCCAACGACGACGACACGACCATGACCAAGAATGGCGTGTCGCTGCTGATCGATGCGATGAGCTACCAGTACCTGCTGGGCGCCGAGATCGATTACAAGGAAGACCTGCAGGGCGCGCAGTTCGTGATCAAGAACCCGAACGCCACGACCACCTGCGGTTGCGGATCGAGCTTCTCGGTATAAGCCGCGCAGTCTGTGATGGAAGGCATTGCTCCTGTGCTTGCCTTCTGGTCCACCACCTTGCCACAAGCCGCTGTTGACCAGCGGCTTTTGTTTTGTCCATGTCCGCTGAACTGACCCCCCGCCCCGTTGCGCCCCACAAGGAGCGCCTGCTCTGGCTGGTGGCGATTGCCTTTTTTCTGCAGTCGCTCGATGCCACGATCCTGAACATCGCGCTGCCGGCCATGGCCCATTCGCTGGGCCAAAGCCCGCTGAAGATGCAGTCGGTGATCGTCGCCTACTCGCTGACCACGGCCATGCTGATTCCCGCATCGGGCTGGATCGCTGACCGTTTTGGCACGCGCCGCGTCTTCATGTGGGCGATTGCGCTGTTTGTGCTGGGCTCGGTGCTCTGCGCGCTCTCGCCCAGCCTGGGCTTTCTGATCGCCGCGCGCGTGGTGCAAGGCGTGGGCGGCGCGATGATGCTGCCCGTGGGGCGCCTGGCGGTGCTGCGCAGCCACCCCAAGGGTGATTTCATCCGCGCGATGAGCTTTATCGCCATTCCCGGCCAGATCGGCCCCTTGCTGGGTCCGACCCTGGGCGGCTGGCTGGTGGAGGTGGCGACCTGGAACTGGATCTTCTGGATCAATGTGCCGGTCGGCCTCTTTGGCGTCTGGGCCGCGCGCCGCTGGATGCCCGAGACCACCTGGTCGGTGCCGCGCAAGTTTGATGGCCTGGGCTATGCGCTGCTGTCGTTTGGCATGGTGGCCATTTCGGTGGCCCTCGATGGCATGTCCGGCATGGGCCTGGGCATGGCGATGGTCGTGGTGCTGATGGTGTTTGGCCTGGCCAGCCTGGCGAGCTACTGGATGCATGCGCTGCGAGTGCCCGAGCCGCTGTTTCCGCCGATGCTGTTCCGCGTGCGCTCGCTGCGCGTGGGCCTGCTGGGCAATCTGTTTGCCCGCTTTGGCACCGGGGCTGCGCCGTTTCTGATTCCGCTGCTGCTGCAGGTGGGCCTGGGCATGGCACCGATGAACGCCGGCATGATGATGCTGGCCACCGTCATGGGCAGCATGTTGGTCAAGCGCTTTGCGGTGCAGACGGTGCAGCACTTTGGCTACCGCCGCGTGCTGCAGGTCAACTCGGTGATGGTCGCCTTCATGCTGGCGAGCTTTGCATTGACTAGCGCCCAGCAGCCGCCCTGGTTGCTGCTGCTGCAGCTGTTTGTATTTGGCGGCTTCAACTCCATGCAGTTCTCGGCGATGAACTCGGTCACCTTGAAGGACCTGGACGGCGAATTTGCCAGCAGCGGCAACAGCCTCTTGTCGATGGTGCAGATGCTGGCCATGGGCATTGGCGTGGCCTTGGCCGGCGCGCTGCTGTCAGGCTATGCCGACCGCTGGATTACCGACCCGGACAAGTCGCTGCGCGCCATCCACGCCACCTTTTTGACCGTGGCCTTGATGACCTTGGCCGCGACCTTGGTGTTCAGCCAGCTCGACAAGGATGAGCCGGTCAAGCCGGCGCCCGATGGCGGGGATGCTTGACCGCCTAGCTGGCTAACCATTTGTCAGCGAGGGTAGATCGCCCCCAGCACCCGGGGCCCGCGTGCACCGGTCACCGCCGGCAGATTGCCGGGCAGGCGCTGCCAGCATTGGCGGGCCAGCCAGGCAAAGGCGCTGGCCTCGACCTGCTGCGGGGGCAGGCCATGGTCGGCCGAGCTGTCCACGGCGATGCCGGGCAGCAGACCCGCCAGGCGTTGCAGCAGCTGCTGGTTGAGCGCGCCGCCGCCGCAGACGATCAAGGTCTGGCCCTCGGCAGCGCCATGGCGCTGCATGTCCTGCGCAATCGCCAGCGCGGTAAAGGCGGTCAGGCTGGCCTGCACATCGGCAGGCGCGGCGCCGGGCGCATGGCGCTCCAGCAAGGGGGCCAGCCAGGCGGGGTTGAACAGGTCGCGCCCGGTGCTCTTGGGCGGAGGCAGCTGGAAGAAGGGCTCTTCCATGAAGGCCGCCAGCAAGTCCGGAATCACCTGGCCGCTGGCCGCCCAGTGGCCGCCATCGTCATAGGGGTTGCCGGTGTTCAGCTGGCACCAGTGGTCCATCAGCGCATTGCCGGGGCCGCAGTCCCAGCCGCGGATGTCGTCGCCGTCGAGGCGGCTGATGTTGGAGATGCCGCCGATATTGAGCACCCAGCGCAGACTGCCTGCCGCGTCGCCGCCGCCAAACACGCTGTGGTGAAAGGCGGGCACCAGCGGCGCGCCCTGGCCGCCAGCGGCCACATCGCGGCTGCGGAAATCGGCCACCACGGCAATGCCGCTCAGCTCCGCCAGCAGCGCCGGGTTGTTGAGCTGCAAGGTATAGCCAGTGCCATCCCACAGGCCTGGTTGGTGGCGCACGGTCTGGCCATGGGCGCCAATGGCCGTGATGTCGCTCGGCTGCAGGCCGCTGCGCGCCAGCAGCCGATCGACCACCTGCGCATAGCTGCGTGCCAGCGCATTGCCCGCGAGCGCGGCGCGGTGCAGCTCCTGCTCGCCGGCGCTGTTGAGCGCCAGCAGCTCGGCCCGCAGCTCGGGGGCAAAGCCGGTGCTGGCGTACTGCAGCACCTCCATGCGGCCGTCCTGCCACTGGGCAATCACCCCATCCACCCCATCCAGCGAGGTGCCGGACATCAGGCCCATAAAGCGTTCAGTCATTGTCTTCAAAGGTGCAAAAGCAAAGGCCCCAACAATACCAAGATTGTGGGGGCCTGGGGGCAGCGGCAGCGGCTGTTACGTGCTGCTTACCGGCGGACGGGCGTAACCGCTTACTGGTTGGCGCTGGTCTCGAGCATCAGCATCTGGTCGTTCAGCGCCAGCCGCATGCTGTTGGCCAGGTTGTCAAACTTGGCGCGGGCCTGGCGGCTGATCGGCTTGCTGGTTTCGCTCTCGGCCACCATGGCCAGTGGGTCACGCTGCTCGCCAGCGACGCGGAACTCAAAGTGCAGGTGCGGGCCGGTGG
>NZ_KE148578.1:0-9775 GCF_000410635.1 Comamonas sp. B-9 | reverse complement strand
GGCTGGGGGGGGGGGGGGCGGGGGCCCCAGCCGGTCTGGCCGACGGCACCGATCTCGTCGCCCTTGCCTACGCGCGCGCCTTGCTTGACGGCGATGCGGCTCAGGTGGGCGTAGACGGTTTCGTGCTTGTTGCCGTGGTCGATGTAGATCACATTGCCGTAGCCGTTTTGCACGCCGGCAAAGGTCACCAGACCGTCGCCCACGGTGCGCACCGGCGTGCCTTGCGGGGCTGCCAGGTCGGTACCCTTGTGGGCCGACCAGGTCTTGTGGATGGGGTGCACGCGCATCGCAAAGGCGCTGGAGACGCGGGTGTACTTGACCGGCGAGCCGATGTAGCTGCGCTCGCCGCTTTCGCCGGCGAAGTTGTAGTAGGCACCCTTGTCCTTGGGCGAGTCCTGGAACCACAGCGCCTCATGGGTCTTGCCGTTGTTGCGGAACTCGGCACTCAGCAGGCGGCCGGTGCCCAGCACCTCGCCATCGGCTTCCAGCGTTTCATAGACCAGCGAGAAGCGGTCACCGGCGCGCAGCGCACGGCGGAAATCTATCTTGTCGGCAAACACCTCGACCATCTGGTTCGAGACGTTGTCAGGCAGGCTGGCTGCATCGGTGGCCGCATACAGCGAGCTGCGGATGATGCCACCCGACAGGCGCGTGCCATGGGTCAGCGGCAGGAATTCGGTCAGGGTGTCGAACTTGCCATCGGCCTTGCGGATGCTGAAGCGCTGGAACACATCGCTGCTGTCACCGGCCCAGCGCACCGTGAGGGTGGTCAGCTCATGGCTTTGGGTGGTCTCGGCGGTGATCTGGCGGCCGGCCTTGCCAATGATGGCGCTGCGCGCCTTGGCATTGCTGCGGATGAAGGCCGCGGCTGCCGGGTCCGCCACGCCCAGGCGGCGCAGCAGGGATTCGGGCGTGTCGTTGCTGCGCACCTCATCGGTGCGGTACAAAGAAAAACCTGGTCCGTCGACCAGGTCTGCGATCGAAATGTCCGAAGCCAGCGACTCGACGGGGTATTCCACGGTCTGCACTGGCATGTCGGACGGATTGGGGCCCAGCTCAGCCACGGCAAAAGCGGCGCCGCCGCCAGTCATCAACATGACGGCGAGGGCTGCAGCGAGACGCTTGGGGTGTGCTTGGGCGGTATTGACCAGCTGGCGAATGACGAGGCTGCCAGCGGTGATGAATCCGTTGTTCAATGTTCCATCCCGGTTATGGATGGCCATCTTGCCGGCTGCGTAGTCGGAGCCAAAACAAACCGCGTCTGCAGGCGCGGTAGGGTGTTTTTTAACAAGATGGCACAAAAAAACTTCATGAGCAGCGTTCGCGGGTCTGGATGAAGTCCCCTTGGGACATCGTCTGACAGACGCGGCTAGAATAAAACGCTGCAACGCAAGGGACGCAGTATAACGCCCTCGGCTTTGCTGGCAACCTGAGAAACCCCATATGAATCAATCGACTGTTACAACTTACCCTGTTACCGACCGTGTGCAAGAGGCTTTGCAGGTAAGTCTGCGTGGGGTGGATGAGCTGCTGCCACAGGAGGAATGGGTCAAAAAACTGGCCAAATCCGAGGCGACGGGCGTGCCCCTGCGCATCAAGCTGGGCCTGGATCCCACCGCCCCGGACATCCACATTGGCCATACCGTGGTGCTCAACAAGATGCGCCAGCTGCAGGACCTGGGCCATACCGTGATCTTCCTGATCGGCGATTTCACCACCCTGATTGGCGACCCTTCGGGCCGCAACAGCACCCGGCCGCCGCTGACTGCCGCGCAGATCCAGGTGAATGCCGAGACCTACCGCGAACAGGCCTACAAGGTGCTCGACCCGAGCAAGACCGAGCTGCGCTACAACAGCGAGTGGTGCGACAAGCTGGGCGCGCGCGGCATGATCGAGCTGTCGGCCAAGTACACCGTCGCGCGCATGATGGAGCGCAACGACTTCCACACCCGCTTCCACGAAGGCAGCTCGATCAGCCTGCACGAGTTCCTCTACCCGCTGCTGCAGGGCTATGACTCGGTGGCGCTCAAGAGCGATCTGGAGCTGGGCGGCACCGACCAGAAGTTCAATCTGATGATGGGCCGCCATCTGCAGGCCGAGTACGGCCAGGAATCGCAGTGCGTGCTGACCATGCCGCTTCTGGTGGGCCTGGACGGCGTGCACAAGATGTCCAAGTCCAAGAACAACTACATCGGCATCACCGAAGACGCCAACACCATGTTCGCCAAGGTGCTGTCGATCTCGGACGACCTGATGTGGGACTGGTTCACCCTGCTGTCTTTCATGGGCTTGCCGGAAATCGCCGCGCTCAAGCTGGAGATCGAAGGCGGCCGCAACCCCAAGGACGCCAAGGTACTGCTGGCCAAGGAAATCACCGCACGCTTCCACAGCGCGGCTGCAGCCGAGGCGGCCGAGCAGGATTTCATCAACCGCAGCAAGGGCGGTATCCCGGACGACATCCCCGAAGTCGCGCTCAGCGGCGCGCCGCTGGGCATTGGCGCCCTGCTCAAGCAGGCCAACCTCGCCCCTTCGACCAGCGAAGCCAACCGCCTGATCGACGGCGGCGGTGTGCGTGTGGACGGCGTGGTGATCGAAGACAAGGGCCTGAAGCTACCCGCTGGCACCTTTGTCGTGCAAGTGGGCAAGCGCAAGTTTGCCCGCGTGACCTTGGCCTAAAGTGGGGTTTGCCGGGCTGGTCTGGCTTGGCTGGCTGTTTGATCAAAGAGCCGCTTCCCTTGGTGGGAGAGCGGCTCTTTTTTCTGATCGCCTCTTTTTGACAGCTGCTGGCATGCGCCAGTCAGCAGGGAGACCTGGACCCTGTAATTCTGGCTCCCAGCCCCAGCGGCTGAGCCACCAGGCGGCCTGCAGATTTACTGCAGCTCGATCTTGGCCTGGGTCGCAATGCGCTTCCACAGCGCAATCTCATCGGCCTGGAACTGGCGCATCTGCGCCGGGCCGCCGCTCATTGCCGTGGCGCCCAGGTTGGCATAGAACTGCTGGGTTTCTGGCTCGGCCGCAATCTGCATGAACCAGCCCGCCAGCTTGGCGCTGGTGTCCGCCGGCGTCTTGCTGTTGACCATCGCGCCCACCCAGGTGTAGGCCTCGATGCCGGGCAGGCCCGCTTCACGGGCGGTGGGCACATGGGGCAGGGCGGCCACGCGGCTGTCGGAGGCGACGGCCAGGCCCGTCAGCCGCCCGGCCTTGATCAGCTCCTGCACCGAGGTAGCCTCGGCAAAGGCGTAGTCCACCGTATGGCCGGCCACAGCCGTGGCGACCTCGCCCGCGCCCTTGAAGGGCACATGCACGGTCTGCACCTTGGCCACATCGTTGAACAGCTCACCCATCAGCTGGTAGCCGGCCGAGCCCGCGCCAAAGTTGATCTTGCCGGGGCTGGCCTGGGCCTTGGCCACCAGATCCTTGAGCTGCCTGGTATCGGCATCCCCCGGCGCCACGACGATGGCCGGGGCGCGCATCATCATCGTCAGCGGTGCAAAGTCCTTTTGCGGGTCATAGGGCAGCTCCTTGAACAGCGCCGTGTTCACCGCCAGGGTGGAGTTGCTGCCGATAAAGACGGTGTAGCCATCCGCCGGGGCCGACAAGGCCTGCTTGACCGCTATAAAGCCATTGCCGCCGGGCCGGTTCTCCACCACCACCGGCTGGCCGCTGAGCTGCTGCAGCTTTTTGGCGTAGTAGCGCGCCGAGGTATCGGTGCCGCTGCCCGGCCCAAAGGGCACGATGAACTTGATGGGCTTGCTGGGAAAGTCCTGGGCCTGCAGCGCCGGGCTGGCGGCGCCCGCGAGCAGCGCCGCACACAGCGCCAGCGCCTGCCGGCGGCCAAAACGAGGGTTGAACATGGCTGTCTCCTTGTGTCGTTATAGGTGGCTGCCTGCGGGCGTGGAACGCGCATGCAGCCGCTTTGACTGTAGGGAGGGTGCTCAGGCTTGTCTAATAGTGAATTGGCCGGGGCTGAGAGCACAGGCGTATCAGCGCGCGCCTTATCCAAGCGGCAATCAGCTGCCGGTGGTATCCCCAATCGCCGTGCGCGTGGCGGCGGCCTGCAACTGCAGCCAGGCGCAAAAGGCGGTGACTTCGGGGCGTTGCTGGCTGCGCGGGCCAATGATCAGCCAGTAGGCGAGGGGGGAATCCATGCGGTATTCGGGCAGCACCTCGACCAGATCGCCATTGGCCAGCGCATCGGCCACCAGTGGCATGCGTGCCAGCGCCAGGCCCTGGCCGGTCAGGGCGGCTTGTGCGATCTGGTGCGCGTAGTTGAGGTACAGCCAGCGTTTGGGTTGCAGATTGCCGCAGCCGTGCAGCTCCAGCCAGCGCTCCCAGGTCAGCCAGTCCAGGTGCTGCAGGCGGTGGGCGTCGCCTGCCTCGATCAAGGTGTGGCGAGCCACGTCGGCGGGTTGGCTGATGCGCGGGTGGCTTTGCAGCAGCCAGGGGCTGGCGACAACGGCCAGTTGCTCGCCAAACAGGCGCTGCGCGTTGGCGGTGGCGTGCTGGGGCAGGCTGTAGCGCAGCGCCAGGTCCACATCCGAGGTTTCCAAGTCGAGGACGTTGTCGGTGGCATCGATGCGGATGTCGATCTCGGGGTTGTCGCGCTGAAAAGCCTCCATGCGCGGGATCAGCCACATCGACGCAAAGCTGGCCCAGGTGGTGATGGCCACGCTCTTGCGGCCACTGGTCTGGCGGATCAGGCGCACGGCCGAGTCGATGCGCTCGATGGCCGGCGACACGGCGCGCTGCAGCTGGGCGCCAGCGCTGGTCAGCTCCACCGCGCGGGTATGGCGCAAAAACAGCGCAATGCCGACCTCGTCTTCCAGCGCCTGGATCTGCCGGCTGACGGCCGACTGGGTCAACGCCAGCTCCTCGGCAGCGGCGCGGAAGTTCAGGTAGCGAGCTACCGCTAGAAAAGCGCGCAGATGGCCCACGGCGATGGGCCGGGTGCGGAGCAGGGAAGGCGGCAGAGGCAGGTCTGGCATGGTGGAGGCACTGTAGCAAGAAGTACACACTGCGCCAGGGTGTATGCCCGGGGCAGGCCAACCATCATGCTCCTGCTTCGATAGCTGCCGCTGGCTTGGTGTGGCCTTGTGGCTGCGGAAAGACCAAAACCTAGGGTAAACCATTAATGCTGCGGCTGCATCGATCGGCCTTGTTTTATTCATTGGACGCAGGCGCTGCCCAGGCGCAAGATACGCATATCGGGTAAACCCTAGGATCGAAACGAGACCAGGGCCCTGCAAAGGAAAACACCATGGCAATGTCTGCATCTCATGTTCTGTCTGCTGGCTCCATCGCTGCGCGCCCCGCGCGTGCCAGCCGCGCTGCCTCGGCCGCTGCCGAGATGCGCATTCTGCCCACCGGCAAGGCCATCAGCTTTGTGCCCCAGCGCGATACTGTGCTGCGCATCTCCGAAGGCACCGCCTGGGTCACCCTGGGCCTGGGTCTGAGCAACGAAGCCAGCCTGCAAGCCGGTGACCTGGTGCTGCACGCCGGCCACACGGTTGTGCTCAAGGCCGGCCAGTCGGTGGTCATCGAGAGCAAGCGCCAGCATGCGCTGGTCTACCACTTCCCCAAGAACCAGGGCGGCCAGCCCAACCTGGACGAGCAGCCCGCACGCTGGTTCACGCGCTTCCAATGGGGGAAGACCGACGGCAGCATGCTCTACAACATATAGAGTGACTGACACAGCCCTTGATACGTCGTTGTCCAGCCTTGTCGTACGTTTGTACTGCCTGCGGCTGAACGCCTCGTCTCAACCGCAAACCTTCGGTTTGCTGGGCTGTCTAAGTCCCTCATTCGAACACTTGCCCACAACAGCCTGCCTTGCGCAGGCTGTTTTTTTGCCCAAAGACAGTGGCGGTGGCGGAAGCTGAAAGCCTGTAGAGCGCGATAATCACAGGGTTTTGTCTTTTAGAGGCGGTGCCCGGCGCCGCCTCGCTGATCCACCATGACCGCTCCACTCGACATCATCATCATGGCCGCCGGCAAGGGCACGCGCATGAAAAGCCGCCACCCCAAGGTGTTGCAGAAGCTGGCCGGGCGCGCGCTGCTGCAGCATGTGCTCGATACCGCTGCCCAGCTGCAGGCCCGCTCGGCGGTGGTGATCACCGGCCATGGCGCTGACCAGGTGGAGGCGGCGATAGGCCAGACCAGCGCCGGCATCAGCCAACTGGCCTTTGCGCGCCAGGAGCCGCAGCTGGGCACGGGCCACGCGGTGCAGCAGGCGGTGCCGTTGCTGGCCGATGAGGGCATGGCGATTGTGCTGTCCGGCGATGTGCCACTGACGCAGGCGGGCACCTTGCAGGGCCTGCTTGATGCCGCAGGCAGCGACCGCATGGCCCTGCTCACCGTCAACATGCCCGACCCCACGGGCTACGGCCGCATTGTGCGCAATGCCGAGGGAACGGTGCAGCGCATCGTCGAGCAAAAGGATGCGAATGCGGACGAGCGCGCGATCACTGAGGTTTACAGCGGCATCATGGCCGTGCCGCTGCGCCGGCTCAAGCCCTGGCTGGCCCAGCTGAACAACCACAACGCCCAGAGCGAGTACTACCTGACCGACATTGTGGCGATGGCCGTTGCCGATGGCGTGGCCGTGGAAGGCCATTGCATTGCCGATGTGCTGCAGGTGGCCGGCATCAACAGCCCCCAGCAACTGGCCGAACTGGAGCGTGCCCACCAGATGCGTAAGGCCCAGGCGCTGATGGCCCAAGGTGTGCGCATGGCCGACCCGGCCCGTTTTGACCTGCGCGACGATGCACGCGGCGGCAAGGCGCAGCTCATCTGCGGCCAGGATGTGGAGATCGATGTGGGCTGCATCTTTGGCGGCCAGGTGCGCATTGGCGACGGCGCGCGCATTGGCGCCTACTGCCATATCAGCAATGCCGAGATTGCCGCCGATGCGGTGATCCACCCGTTTACCCATATCGATGGCGAGGCTGCGGGCGCCCTGGTGGGCGAGGGCGCGCTGGTCGGGCCCTTTGCCCGACTGCGCCCTGGTGCCCAGCTGGGCAAGCAGGTGCACATCGGCAATTTTGTCGAGGTCAAGAACTCGCGCCTGGCAGATGGCGCCAAGGCCAACCACCTGGCCTACCTGGGCGATGCCGAGGTTGGCGAACGGGTCAACTACGGCGCGGGCAGCATCACTGCCAACTATGACGGCGCCAACAAGCACCGAACCGTCATCGAAGCCGATGTGCATGTGGGCAGCAACTGCGTGCTGGTAGCGCCGCTGACCATTGGCGCCGGTGGCACCGTGGGCGGCGGCTCCACCATTACCAAGAGCACGCCGCCGGGCGCCTTGAGCGTGGCGCGCGGCAAGCAGGTCAGCATTGCGAACTGGGACCGGCCGCAGAAGAAAAGCTAAGCGCCTCTTCTAGAACCGGCGCTGCCCAGCAGCCTTAGAAATCCACCGACGCCGACACGACAAAGGTGCGCGGCACCATCGGCGATACCGCGCCCCAGGACGTGACCCCTGCCCATGCATTGCGGTCCGCCAGGTTCTGCACGGTGGCGCGCAAGGTGGTCTTGCGGTCGGCGATGCGGGTGGTGTAGCGCAAGCCCAGGTCGGCACGGGTCCATGCCGGAATGCGCAGCTGGTTGGCCTGGTCGGCATACTGGGCGCCGGTGTAGGCCAGGTCGGCGATCAGGCTCAGGCCCTGTAGCGCAGGCACATCCCATTCCAGCCCCACATTGGCCAGCAGGCGCGAGGTGCCGATGGGCCGGTTGCCCACCAACGCGGCGCTGGCAGCGCGGGTGATCTCCGGCTTCAGCACCGTCAGGCCACCCAGCAGGCGCAGGCCCTTGGCGGCCTCACCATAGGCGTACAGCTCCATGCCCAGGTTGCGCTGCTCGCCATTGCTTTGGTAGACGCCCTGGTTCAGCCCGCCGCTGGGTTTCTCGATGCTGAATAGTGACGCGGTGGCCATGAAGCTGCCCAGGTCGTACTTGCTGCCGATCTCGTACTGGCGGCTCTTGTAGGGGCGCAGCACTTCGCCGTAGTTGCTGGCTGAGGGTGGCGCGATATCGCCCTTGCTCAGCCCTTCGATGTAGTTGGCATAGAGCGACCAGTGGGGCGCCTGGCGCCAGACCACGCCCAGCGCGGGCGTGGTGACCCGCTCGTCATAGACATTGGCGGTGGCGCCGGTCAGCGCATTGAAGTTGGTCGATTTGATCACCTGGTGGCGCAGGCCCAGGGACAGCTGCAGGCGGTCGTTCAGCAGCCCCACCGTGTCGACCAGCGCCAGGCTGGTGTTGCGGTTGTCATGGATGCGCGGAATGACGCTCGGCCGGGCAATGCTCTGCGGGCTGTTGGCAATGGGCGCATAGATGTTGGACTGGATCGTGCTGCCCGCTTGCAGCGCGCGGTGGAACTCTTCGCGGTAGCTGGCCAGCTGCAGCGTGACCGAGTGCTTGACCCCCGCCAGCGCAAAGCGGGAGCGCAGGCCGGCATCGATGGTGCTGCGGTCCACATCGAACACCGCATAGGTGGGGGTGCTGCTGGTGGCGCCGGAGGCCGAGGTCAGGCGCGGGGCCGAGTCGTAGAGGCGGTCCACATCGGCGCGCGACTGCCCCAGATTGGCAAACACGGTGAGCTGCTCGGTCACATCGAACTCGGTGCGCAGCAGCACGGCGCGCTCGCGGTTGTCCGACCATTCCCAGGCCTGCGAGGCATTGCGCTTGCCGCTGGGGGCGGCCGGCAGGGCGCTGAGCCCGCTGGGCATGATGGGCCGGCCCACGCCGTCGATGCGCTCGTCCTGCGACAGGATATCCAAGGTGGCGCGGAACTGCGCCACTTCGTAGTCCAGCGCCAGCGCCAGCACATTGCCATTGCTGCGCTGCTGGTCCACCACGGTATCGCCCTGGTACTTGCTGGCATTGATGCGGATGCCGTACTGGCCCTCATCGCCAAAGCGCCGGCCCACATCGGCATGGGTGTTCCAGAGGCTGTCGGAGCTGTGGCCCAGGGTCAGCCTGGCGACCTCTTCATTGGCGCGCTTGGGCGCGATATTGATCACGCCGCCGACCGAGCCATTGGGCGACATGCCAAACAGCAGCGCGCCCGGGCCCTTGATGACCTCGATGCGGTCCACATACTCGGTGCGCACCCGGTAGTTGGGCGCAATGCCGTAGATGCCGTCAAAGGCGATTTCGCCGGAGTTGCCTTCCCAGATCGGAAAGCCCCGGATATAAAGGTTGTCCACATTGCCGCCGGGCAGCACGGTGTAGCGCACCGAGGGGTCGCGGTTCACCGCCTCGGCAATGGTGCTGGCCTGCTGGTCGCGCACCGCCTGGGCGGTGTAGCTGGTGGTGCTGAAGGGCGCATCCATATTGCTGGTGTTGCCCAGCACGCCCAGCCGCACGCCCTTGGCCACCTGGCCACCGGCATAGGGCGCTGGCAGCAGGTTGACATACTGGTCGCCGGCCGACACGGTGACCTGGGGCAGGGTGGGGTCCTGGGCTGGCGCAGGGGCGGGGGCAGGTGTGGGCACGCGCTCCAGGGTCAAGGTGCCGCCTGCGATGCGGCCTTGCAGGCCACTGCCCTGCAGCAGCTGGGCCAGGCCTTGCTGCAGTTCATAGCGGCCGCTGAGCGCCTGTGACTGCCGGCCCTGCACCAGCTCGGAGGCATAGGTCAGCTGCAGGCCGGCCTGGCGGGCAAATTGGCTCAGCGCAGCGGACAGCGGCTGGGCGGGCAGCTCCAGCTGCAGGCTTTGGGCAGCGGCCAGCTGCAGCTGCAGCCCCAGGCAGAGCGCAGCGCAGGCGCGGGCCA